>JAJRVE010000130.1 GCA_024277445.1 Campylobacterales bacterium | reverse complement strand
AGGCAGAAGGGATATTTTCTCTTCACAGCAAGGGCAATCTATGTACATATTATTACTCCCCCATCAAATAATCTGAAAAATCAAGCGGCATAAGCAATACTCGGATGTTTAAAAAAGTTGGCAACTTTTTCTTCATTTTGTGATAATTCCATCATATACTTTTCAGAGTTTAAGGGGTCAGGCGAACCCTATACCTATTCCTACTAAATGTTACTTCCAGATACAAAACAAGTGCTAAAATCTGTACTATTTAATTAACTCCAATTGAGTTTTTATCTCACTAAATTTTTTACACGTTCAATCAATTGTCATGCACTTTTTAAAACAGTAGGAATATCTATCTCATGTGGATTTGTCTTAACATTTAACACTTCTATGGAAACAATCTCATCAGCACTGTTGTAATCAACAATCACATCTTTTTTGACTTCTTCACTCTCTATAATCTTGTCATCCATAAATTTCACATAAATACTATCTGTTTCATTATCATATAAAATTTTCATCTGCATCCTTCCTTTCGCATTTTCCTATCAAAGTAAGCTGTTATAACAACCTTCGTAGTTGGATTGAAAACCACTTTTAAACATCTATTTTCATTGTCAATTACCGTTGCAAAGTAATGTACCTCAATGTGTGAAATATTTAATATCACAGAAGGACTTTCTAATACAAAATCGATCCAAGACAAATCAATATTTCTATTTGAAACAACATCCAAAGCATGCTTACTTAATCTATAGTTCATCTCAAGATTATATCATATCATCAAGTAAACATCTTCGCACCCGCATCAGCCTTCTTCTCTTCTTGGATCTTAGCATATCGTAGCGTTTGTTTAATGTTGCGATGGTTCAATAACTTTTGAACGAGAAATATATCGTTATGCATCACTGCGTGAGAAGCGAAGGTATGTCGAAGCGTGTGGTTACAAACTTTGTGCTTTTCATCTGCGTGATCTAAAGCACTCTTAAACAGCTTTTTATAGATTGGGTAGGTAAATCGATATAAGGTTTGGAATGACCTCTTGAACTCTAGTCGTACCACCTTGAGTCTAAACCTATTAAACGATTTGAAATTCGATCGCCATTCACACGCTAACAATGCCTTAACATGACTTGGCTACTATTACACTATTAAACTAAAAGGTTCATTTGTGAAAAAAACATTACTTCTTTTAACCCTAGTTCTCAGTACTCTCTTTGCGGAGGTAGATACGAGCAAACCCCTTCCTACACTTGTTTTAGAAGGTAGTAACGGTGGTTATTATAGTGGTGAGGCGTGGGACTCTAACAGCTTAAAAGGCAAAACAACGATGTTGATGTACGTTGATCCTGATGAAACGAGCAGAGGAGAGATTTTCAAGCCAACGATTGAAGGCTTTGAAAGAGATCTTGACTTTAATAAGTTTCAAATTTTCGTGATTATCAACCTTAATGCCACATGGAAACCAGATGCTATTATTAAAAATATGATGAAAAGTAAGGTAGATACCTATCCCAAACGTACCTATATCTTAGATGCATCGTCTGTTCTTGTTAAGGGATGGAACCTTCCTGATGATGCTTATAATACCATTATCATTAATGACAAAGGTCGTGTAATTTATCAGCATAAAAATGACTGGACAAAAGACGAGATAAAAAAAGTCGATACATTAGTACGTGCACACGTACAATAAGAGTACGATATAAAAATTAAAAATTTCACTTAACGGAGTCAAAAATATGCGATACCTCTTATTCGTAAGCTTTATGTTCTTATCATTGCAAGCCATGACACTTCAAGAGAGCGTTGATTATGCTCTAGCAAATAACAATGGTTTAAAACAAGCAGATGTCAGTGTAGAGCGGTCAAAAAGTAATCGTGATGCTAAACAAGCACAAAACTTTGGACGGGTTGATATACTCGCCTCATATGATCACTACAACCTCTCGCGTACCCTTTCCCCACTAACACCGATGTCCATCGTTGGTTCTCCTGATGGTGCTTACCAAATCCCTACTACACAAGATCTTTTTAGTGCAGGCATTGCCTATAATGTCATTTTATTTAATGGCTTTGCCCAACAAAGTGCTTATAAAATCTCTGATCTACAGTATCAGAACAGTGCTATACGTAGTAAATTGGGACGAGAAGAGCTTATCTACAATGTAAGGAACCTCTACATCTCTCTGCTTAGCCTTCAAGAGCAGTTAGAAGCACAGCAAACCTATACCCAATCCGAGCAGCAACTCGTTGAGAAAATTCAAAAAGAGCGAGAACTCGGCAGTAAGTCCAAGCTCGATTTTCTACGGGCCCAGAATTCACTTGCTAGTTCCAAGGCAAAAGAGGAGAATATCTCCGCCAATATCGCCATCTTAAAAGCAAGTTTGAGCGCCATAATGGGCACAAAAGTATTTGACAAAACAGAACCTATTGCTATTACAATTGATGATGATGAAAGCAGTGTGGATGAAGTAGATGTTACTTCTCTTAATCGCTACAGAGCGAGTGAGCTTAATGTCAAAGCAATCGCAAGAAAACGGGAGCAGTCCAAGGCTGGGTTTTACCCTGTTGTTGATTTTGGTGCTTATTATGGTCAAAACTTTGGTCCTAATGATACCGCTAACACCGTGCCGACTACCTCTAGTGCACCAACTGCAGGGCAGACACTGATAGAGGAAGGTGATTGGAACAGTGAAGCCATATGGCAAGTTGGGGTACACTTAAAATGGAATATCTTAGACTTTGGGGCTACCTCTTCGAAAAGCGAAGAGAGTAAACTAGCCTATCTGCAAGCCAAACTTGAGAGCGATAATGTTTCTATAGAGCTACATAAAAACATCATAACTGCACACAACAAAATCAAGTTAGCCATTGCTCAGTTTAACAGTGCTGCCTCACAATATGAACTTCTAAGTGAGACACAGAAGATAGAACAGATACGGTATGACAATGATGCATTGACATTAACAGACCTCTTAGCTACACGGGCAAAAAAGAGTTTAGCGTACGCACAGATGATTAGTGCAAAATATAGCTATCAACAAGCCAAATACTACTTAGATTACCTACTCGAAAAGGGAGAGAACCAATGAAAAAAATACTAGTGACTATTATTGTTATAGCCGTAGGCGTTGCAGCTGGTCTGTTTTTAAAAAGCCAAAAAAAAGTGGTGGCAGAGTTACCTGTTGCAAAAGAGTATACCTACAATGTTGCTACTCAAAAAGCTAAGATCAAAGATGTCCGCGAAACACGCCATTTCCTAGCACAACTACTGGCAAGTAAAAGTGCCTTAATTGCCTCTAAGTTTTCTGCTGATATTAAAAAGGTCTATGTTAAAGAGAATGATATGGTAAAAAAAGGACAACGTCTTATCGCTCTTGATGATGCTGAAATACGCGCTAACATCGTCTCGTTACAACAGAAAAAAAGAGCCTTAAGTATTGATGTGAAAAATGCCAAACGCTCACTTGATCGTAATCAAAAGCTTTATGAAGCAGAGGCTATCTCTAAAGAGAAGTTCGATAACACTAATGTACTTTATCAGAACAAGGTGGCTGCTGTCGAAGCGACTAATCAAGCGATCAAACAGCTACACGCACAGCTCAAATACTTAAATATAACTGCCCCTTTTAGTGGTCGTGTTGGTACGATCTTTGTGGATGCAGGTAACCTTGCTATTCCAGGTAAGCCCATCATCTCCTTAAACTCAGACGATCAGAAACTGATCTTCTCTTATGTTGAGACTTCTCAAGCCATTGTTGAAGGTCAAAAAGTAATGATAGGCCAACACATTGTGGGGAGTGTTACACGTCGTTATGATGATGCCAAAAATGCCATGCTCGTCGCAGAGGTCAAGCTCAACATGCCCCTTCCTTATGCCAACAAAGCCTTTTTAAACATTGACGTAGTGGTCGCAGAGACCAAAGGGTGTAGTGTGCCACTCAATGCACTCTTGCATCGTAAAAACGAGAATGTTCTGATGGTTTATAATGAAGGTCATTTTGAGCCTTTTATTGCTGACATCATACTTCAAGACGATAAAGATGCTATCTTGACATCATGTCCAACAGAAGCCTTTGCTACCGCGTCAGAAGCGAAACTAGCACTCTTACCAACCTTAGGCAAAATTAGCTTAGGTGAGGAGGAGTAAGTGAAAAAGTCCAATTCTTGGGTAGAAGCCCTCCTTCGTCGTCCCTACTTCATCTACTCCTTTTTGACCCTTTTTATTTTCTTGGGAATTGTCGGATACCAGAAGTTAGACCGAAAACTCTTTCCTGACTCTAACTACCCCACCGTTGCCGTCGTTATGGTCAATCCAGGTGCATCGGCAAAAACCTTAGCCGCTAATGTTTCGGTACCTGTGGAAGAGGAGCTTTACACCCTCAACAAAATTCGTCGTGTCTACTCGACGACGATAGACGAGGTGAGTGTCATCAATGCGGAGTTTGAATACACCAAAGGCATTGATGCTGCTGCAAGCGATGTTAGTAACGCCTTAGATAAGATCAAAGGTTCGCTTCCGAACTCTATCTTGCCACCACAGATCTTACAGATTACTTCAGCAACAGCACCTATTATCACTATCGCTGTGAGCTCTAACAATGGTATTCCCTTAGAAGACATCCGGCAGATTGCTCAAAATGAGATAAAACATAGCCTCATTAAAATTGAAGGAATTGCCAACATTGATATTTTTGGGGGCTATGACAAAGAGCTTCAGATCATTGTTGACAAAGAAAAACTTGATCAGTTTGGTCTTGATATCAGTCGAGTCATGGCAACGATACAGAGTAACAACAAGGATTATGCAGTCGGTTTCATTAACTCTGATCGTGACCGTTACCTCCTAAAATCAAATGGAAAACGCGACACCATCAATGCCCTTAAGGCGATGCACCTTACACCAGACATCACCCTCAACGATGTCGCAAAAATCTACTTTGGACATTATGAGAACAGTTCACTCTATTTTGGTAATGACAAAGAAGCGATTGCTATCGCTGTTCAACGTGGTATCAATGCTGATGTGGTCAAAAGTATAGAAAAGGTTGAAGCTGAACTTATAAAGATCAAACAGAAGTATCCTAACTTAAATTTTGAAATTACCGATACGCAAAAAGAGACAATTGTCCAGAGTACGAATAATATGTTTGAATCCCTGCGCGATGCCATCATCATGTCAACGATCGTGGTCTTTTTCTTTTTGGCTAGTTTTAGGCAGGTTCTGGTTGTTTTAGTGACCATTCCTATTGTTTATGCAGCGACAATCGCTTTAATGTGGATTGTTGGCATAGAGTTCAATGTTGTTACTTTAACTGCCATTATTCTAGCCTTGGGGCTCTTACTCGATGATACCGTCGTGGTGATGGAAAACATAGAACGGCATTACAAGGAAGAACATGATGAAATCCATAAAGCGGTTTTTTCTGGTACAAAAGAGATTATGTTTGCCGATCTCTCAGGTACACTAACAACAATGATCGCACTTTCACCTATGCTCTTTGTTGGTGGTTATCCACAAACTGTCTTCCAGCCACTTGTTGGAACACTGCTACTTGCCTTAGCAGCATCTTATATTATTTCGATTACGGCGGTACCACTCTTGTCATTAAAAATCTTGACAATCGATCATCCATGGGTACTTAATGCTGAAGCATTTTTTGAACGTACGACAGGACCGTTTAACCGTGGCATATCAAACTTCTTCTCCAATGCTGTCACTCTTGCACTTAACAACAAGGCAGCCGCAGTAGGATACTTTGTTGTCTTAATCTTTCTTTTTGTAACAAGCGTCAAGGGAGTTATGCCTACAGTCGGTCAAGAGCTGATGCCACCTATGGATACTGGTGGTGTCAAAATTTCACTAACAATGGACCCAAACCTACCTGTCAGCGCAAGTGAAAAGGTGGTCAAGGAAGCCAATACTATTATTGCTAAGCATGGTGAGTTACTACGATTGTCATCGGCTATTGGTTCTGAAGCAGGAGTAATGAGTATTGGTAGTGGTAGTGGTATTGACCACATCGCTATTACAGCTACCTATGTCGATCGCTACCATCGAGAAGAGAGCATATGGGATATCGAGCGTATACTTCGTAAAGAGTTAGCAAGCATCGAAAATGTTTATGAGGTCGATGTTGTTGACTACGGTGCAACAGCATTAGCAAGTATCCGTGCAAACATCGATGTTACCCTTTCGGGTCCTGATTTCGGGGCATTGGAGAAAGCGGGTGTGATGATTGAAGAGGCGATGAAAAGAACGCAAGGATTGGTCTCTGTCTCTAAAACTTGGGAGAACAATAAACGTGTCTTTAACCTTGATATTGATGAACAGCGTGCCTCTTTTTATGGGATCAACGATGCGGAAATCATTCGTCAACTTCAAGTCTATATTCGTGGTGCCAAAGTTGCCTCATTTGGACTGAAAAACAGTAAAGACTTTGGTATTCGTGTCTGGGTAGATGAAGCAAAACGCAACAATATTAGCAAGCTAAGTTCACTTCTACTCACCACACCAAAAGGGAAAGTTCCACTTTCTGCTGTTGCCAAAGTGCATACCTTAACAGAACCCTCACTCATCACACGAGAGGGACTAAACTATACGCTTAATGTTTATGGCTTTAGAGAGAAGGCTGCTATATCTCATATTATGGAAAGCTTTGAAGAGCAGTCCAAAGACATTGTTCTACCAGAAGGTGTGACGATGGAGCAGACAGGTGATATTAAACAGTTTAAGAGTTCTGCAGAACGTATGATTGGGGCGATTGCCTTTGCCTTAGTGCTTATCTTTTTTACGCTGATTACACTTTTTAACTCGGTTAAAATATCACTTATGATTTTAATCTCGATACCGCTGACTATTATTGGGGCCTCATGGATTATGCTGATCATGCACTACCATACCTCGATGCCAGCGATGATGGGATTCATCTTATTGTCGGGGATTATTGTAAATAATGCCATCTTACTCATTCACTTTGCAATGGAGAAGATGCAGTCAGGTATGCGTAAGCGTGAGGCTATGTTTGAGAGTATTCGTATTCGTACCCGTCCAGTACTCATGACCGCATTGGCAGTATCAGCGGGTATGTTACCTGTTGCTATGGGTTCAGCCATTGGTCTTGAACGTCTTGCTCCATTGGGTGCTGTGGCCATTGGTGGTCTTATCGTAGGAACATTCTTAACACTTCTCTTTATTCCCCTACTGTTCATCTGGACAGTACGTGAAGATGAGATGGTAGAAGAAGAGTATTAAAAAAACAAGGAGATACAATGCAACACAAAGCATTTTTTGACACATTAGAGTCTATTACACTCTATGATGAACTAAGCCAATTTCTAGGGGCTATCGATGATGGTATGATCTGCTATAGCTATTTTGATATCGTTAAAACAGCTGGTCACAGTTGTGGCACAGTCGCTGGAGCATACATCATGGCACTTAATGGACTTAAAGCACTTTACCCAGAGGGTACACCAAAACGCGGAGAGATAAAAGTTGAGTTTCACAAAAAAGTAGAAGATGACAATACCGGTGTCATGGGCTGTGTTCTTTCTAACATCACAGGAGCAACAAGTGATTATGGCTTTGGTGGTATTCCTGGAGGCAAATTTAACAGAAGGTCACTCCTCTTTTACGGAGTAGATATTGCAACTGACATGCGCCTGACAAGACTTGACACTATGGCTGAAATTGGCGTGAACTATCGTCCTCAAACAGTAGTAAACCCTATGAAAATCTTGATGAGTGCCATAGGCCCTGATGCAACGCAAGAAGACAAAGAGAGTTTTGGTGAACGTTTTCAAGAGATGGTTCAAACGCTTTTTGAGAACCAAGACAAGGTGATTGAGATTACGACAGCTTCCTAGAGCAACTCATCAGCCATATCATCCACAGGATAAGGGGTTGTTAACCCTATACCTATTCCTACTAGATGTTACTTCTAGGTACTAAATCTGTACTATGACTGATGATAGAAATTGTCATATATCATCCCAACACGCTGTCCAGATAAGATAAAGAATGGGGAGGACATTAATATTAATTTAGAGAACGTATAAATACCCTCACTAAAACATCTTCGCAACAGCATCAGCCTTCTTCTCTTCTTGGATCTTAGCATATCGTAGCGTTTGATTAATGTTGCGATGGTTTAGTAACTTTTGGACGAATGTATTACTGCGTGAGAAGCAAATGTATGTCGAAGCGTGTGGTTACAGACTTTGTGCTTTTCATCTGCATTTAACAAAAGCTTATCGTTGAGATATGCGGTGTAGAGTTGAACAGTTTAAAGTTTATATTCTCTCTGTCTAAAAATAGTTAGAATGTGTACGTTAGTATCGATAATTTTAAAGACGATGGTGTAGCTTTTATAAATCATATCATGTACATTTTCATCATCTGTATAGAGACTTTTTCTGCATCGATGAGGCATTTCCACAAGAGTGTTAATGCTCTTTTTCAACTCCGATATAAAAGTAACTGATTTAGTGATTGAGTCTTGTTCAGTAATATATCTCTTGATACCAAGCAAATCTTGAACAGCTTCTGGCTCAACAATAACTTTATATCTCATTTACGATTGTAGCACTTTGTTAAAAGCCTCATCAAGGGAAATTCCTTGGTCTGAAGAGATATTATTAAGTGCTTTTTGGACTTTCTGTTTTGCCTCGTCTATTGAAATATCGTGAATGTTATGACGCTCTAAAACAGAGATTTTCTCTTTAGGTAAAAGGTCTAGTAGTCCCATGAACTTTTCAAACACTGAGTCATCTACCTGTAATTGCAATGTATGCATATGAGCTCCGTTCAAGTTTAAATATTATAAATTATACCTAAATATATATTGCATATTTGGAAAAGAATGCAAATGACTTGTACAATTTGTAAACATTGTGAAACGACCAAAGGGACAAGACAATCACATTAGAAAAAGATGGTGCTACGATTGTGTTTCAAGAAGTACCAGCTTTAATCTGTGACAATTGTGGTGAGGCTTATGTTGAGGGAAGCATCACTCAAGAACTTTTAAAAAGTGCTCAATATATTATCAGTAAAGGTGTCAGAGTAGATATTAGAAACTATCAACTCACTGCTGCATAAACAACATTTATCATTACGACGAACAGCTAACATGCGAGATACCCGCAATCTCAAAAACTTCTGATGGCTTCTTTCGATAATATTTTTGCGTCACTTCTTCGGACTGCTCAGCATACGGTTGAGTCATCACCTCTTGGAGTTCATGGATTAGAGCATAATCTCCGTTAGTAGCTTGCTGATAGGCAGGAACGAGTATCCATTCTCGCAACGTATATTTTGGATTAACCGACTTCATCTGTCGGGAGAGTTCTGATCTTGTATTGGCACTGTTTATGCGTAACTTCCATTTTTCCAGCCACTCTGACCAGTTGTTAAACAGCACCTCATCATCTCTATAAAAGCTTTTTTTGAGTGGTTCTATATCTTCAGGAAGCGCTGATAACTCGCGAAAGAAGATCGTATAATCGACAGAGGTCTGTATCATCAGCGATTGCAGTTCGTTAAAGAGTGGCACATCAAAGGTAGCAAGCCCAAGCTTAGATGCCCACATCTTCATCATCTTCGCTTGCATCACTTTAGCAAAGCCACTTCTAATCTCTTTTAATTTACTTTGAGCCATTTCGTCACCTTCTAACAAAGGCAACAAGGCTATGCAGAACACATGAAAGTTACGCTCAGCAGCATTGGGTTGGTTTAAAAAGGCGAAGTGTTTTCCACCACCCGTCCATGGTTGATAGTTTGGATCAAACAGATCGATAAAGCCAACAGGACCATAATCAAGCGTAAAACCACCTGCCGCACAATTGTCACTGTTAAAGTTTCCTTGACAGTAACCAACACGAATCCAGTTTGCCACAAGCGATGTCAGACGACCTCTAAACGCTTCTGCAAGTAAGAGAAGTTTTTCAACCGTTGGCAAGCTAGTATCAATCTCACTATATTCTCGATCAATCAGGTGTAAAACGATCTTCTCAAGCTCTTTCATCGCCTTAGGATGTTCGTTTTTACGCGCACGGCGACCAAAAAGTTCAAGTTGACCCACACGAAGAAATGAGGGTGCCACACGTGTTGAGATGGCGACCGCTTCTTCTATCATCACTTCAGGATCTCTTGAGTGCGAGTGCTCTCGAAACCATGGTCGTCTTACTGTCTCTGTGTTTGACGTATAGAGACTCAAAGAGCGTGAAGTTGGTACACCTAATGCGTGCATATGCTCTTGTGCTAAAAACTCACGTATGCTTGAGCGCAAAACAGCACGACCATCAGCACCACGACAGTATGGCGTTTGCCCACCACCTTTAAGCTGCATCTCCCAACGCTTACCCTTTAGCGCACCCTCGAAAATGGAGAGTGCACGACCATCACCATACCCATTACCAGTTTGGAAAGGACACTGCGCATAATATTCCGTGCCATAGATAGAGAGTGCGTACCCACATGCCCAACCATGTTTTCGCAGGGGTTCAGGCAGTTGTGAAAGATCACCCGAAAACATACGGATAAAGTCAGGTGATTGTGCCAAACTATCGCTAAAGCCTAGTTCATGAAACAAGGTCTTGCTATGTGCAATGTAGTGTGGCGTTTTAATTGGCGTTGGATTGACAGGAACATAGTGTCCTGAGAAGACTTGTCGTGGTGCATGGTCGACACCATCGTCTTTGGCATCAGGATCACAGTTAAGCGTATCTGTTAACGAATAATCTACTAGTTTTGCAAGATCTTCTAGTGTTTCGACTAGCGTAGCATTTTGTTGTGGTTCTTTCATATATCTACCTTATCTTAAAAGCGTTGCGAACAGAGAAGCGCAAGGGTGTAACGACACATACGCTTATTCGCTCTAAATATTATTTTTAGAGTTTATGAAGATAGTCCTGAAATGCTTCTGCTGATAATGGTTTGGCTACAAGGTATCCCTGATAATAAAGGTTAGGATTGATCTCTTTTAACAGAGTACGTTGGGCTTCTTCTTCAACCCCCTCAGCAATAATCTTATAATTAAACTGTTCTGCCGTGTTGATGATAGCACGGATAAGTTTCTCATCTTGTCGGTTTTTTAAAATATCTTGCACAAAAGATTTCTCTATTTTAAGCGCAGTGAACGGTAGCATCTTTAAGTACGATAGTGACGAATAACCAGTACCAAAGTCATCTATAACAAAGTCCAATCCTACAGCGTTGAGCTTTTCTATCACCTCTTTAGCCTTGTCAAAATTTGTGATAAGTGCTGTTTCTGTGATCTCTAGTTTAAGAAGACGATGCTCTAATGCGTACTCTCTTATGGTCGATAGCAAGAACTCACTAAAGCCTTTTTCAAGTAACTGACGCGCACTGATGTTAATGGTGACGTAATCTAAGGTGAAGGTCTCTTCATTTATCCAACGTGCTATCTGCTGACACGTCTGGGTAATAACCCATTGACCTATCTCATTGATAAGGTACGACTCCTCAGCAACTTTAATAAATTCGTCCGTAGGTATAAGTTGAGTGTTGTGGTTCCAACGTAGAAGTACTTCAGCGGCGGTGACTTGATTGTTTGAGATGCTAAGTATGGGTTGAAAGTAGAGTGAAAATTCTTTCTTTTCAATGGCATCATGAAGGTTTTTCTTCATCTCTATGTAGTGTTGGATCTCATTATCCATCTCTTGGTTGTAAAAACTGGTACGTCTACGACCATCAGCTTTTGCTTGATACATCGCCATGTCGGCACGTCTAAGTGTCTCATTACTATCAATGTTCTCATCACTAAAAAGCGAGATACCGACACTCGCCGAGCTAAAGACTTGATGATGCTTTATCATAAAAGGTTCATCCATGACAGCATGGATCTTCAATGCCACCTCATGTGCCTTGTGAATAGCTTGTTCGCTGTCTGTAGAGAGATGTGCTAAGAGGATAACAAACTCATCGCCACCAAGACGACTTAGGGTATCGCTCTCTCTTAGCGTGCTTCTTAAGCGTTTACTCGTCTCGATGAGTACTTTGTCGCCCATGCTATGTCCAAGCGAGTCATTGATCTGTTTAAAATGGTCAAGATCGAGAAAAAGTAGCACTGAAAAACTGTGCTGTCGCTTCTGTTCACTTCGTATCTGTTCCATACGCTCTTTTAGAAGTTTGCGATTAGGTAAAGCCGTCAGATGATCATGCAGTGCAAGAAACTCTGAGGACTCAAGTGCGGCATGTTCTTTAGACTTATCTTCCATCATACAGAGTCCGCCCTTACTCGAACCATCTTTATCGATCAAGGGTGTCATTTGGATCTTGACATACAGCTCTAACCCTGCAACTTTACTACTGTATGCACCTTCATACGAGGTGGACACTTTACGGGTTAAGGCATCACGCATACTGGCTAAGGGACGCGTGTCAGGAATATTGTTTAGATTAAGACCAATGAGTTGCTCGCGCGATGCCTGCATGATCTCTTCAAGCTTTGTATTGCAGTCTATGATAGTAAGATCATTATCATAATAAAAGATACCGACAGGAGCTTGTTCGAACATGAGACTGAGTCGGTTTTCATTTTTTTCCAACTTATTTTTCGTTGCTTCGTATAACTCCATGGTCTGATGTGTATCAAGTAGTGTCGCATGTAATTTACGAGCAGAGATACTCACTATAGGGACAAATAGCATCGTCATCATAGCGGCAGTGACATAGATCACCTCCGTATAATGTAGAAAGCTATATAGAAGTGGAAAGAAAAGTATATAGAGATACCCATGCGTTAAACGAAGGTCGGCAGCCAGTGTAGTACTTGCCCCCGCGATCATGCCCAACAGAACAAAGGCAATAAAAAAGTTAGTAGCCACATCGTTTATAGAAAAGAAGAGAAGTGGAAGCAGCGACCACATCACGGCCGTCGCAAGTGTACCAACAGTAAAAGACATGTACCAGTAATGATATGGCTTTTCCTCTTTTTTTCTTACATATGCAATAGCATTTCGTAAACGCATAAGTGTGATGAAGATCATCACTGCATACCAAACAGAAAGCGCTGTTTGATCCACAGTACTCCAAAGCGTATACGTCACTAAAGAGGCGACACCCAAAACTACAATAAACGAACGTAAGACATTTGTATAGAGAAGATCGAGCAGTTTGACATTGACCTCGATGATGTAAGGCGAAGGAGAGAGTGCTAACAGTTGTAATAGTTTTTTCACTAATATCCTCCTTATCCATACGATTGACATATCATAAGATAAAGAGATTTAATTTAATGGAAGAGTCTACTACTTTTTAATCATTAGAAAAAGTAGTGATGTATTTGTGATAAGCAAAAAGTGTTTTACTTTACCTAACTTACGCCTCTTTACTCACCCATTGCCAAGCTGTTTCACACTCACTTATGTCAAAGTACTGCTCATTAATACCCACAAATTTTGCGAAGAAACTGTCTACTTTGATGAGCCATTTCCAGACATCACTCTCGCCAACAATAGCGATCTTGTTAAACTTGTTCATATGCTTAATGATCCATCGTATGTCAGAGAGTCCTGCTTCAACACCCCATGAGGCATTCTGCCCTAAGACGACCATCACATTAAACTTCTCATACTCAGTAGTAATCTTGTCTAACTGAGCGATCCAAGCGGCTTCATCTGCGGGTGTGACTTTTCCAATGATTTCAAAGGCTAAGTTGTTTTTATTGCTGTAGGGTAGTTCTTTTATCATGTGATTCTCCTATTACTATAGGCACCTCTAAAAACCCTAGTCATCCTCAGAGGGAAGAAAAAGGTAAACTCCATCTTTATTTTAGAAGTTTAGAGCGTTTATAGAGATGGATTAGTGAAAGTATCGGTCCATAAAGGATGTAAAGTACAAAGAAGGTTGCAAAACCCTCCACCGGGTAGATAAAGATGATCATCGCTATCGCTACAATGGCCACAAAGGTACGACGCATATGTTTTTTGTCCATGTCCACTTTTTTGAAACTTGGGTAACGGATGTTACTGACCATCAATACAGCGACGACGAGTGCACTGATCAAGATGACCAACTTATACTCATGTAGTGATGGGTACTGCTCAAACAACAGCACCAATATAGAGACAAATACCGCTGCCGTAGGGATCGGTACACCGATGAAGACCGACGGTTCTGTGTCGCCTGTCATCACGTTAAAACGTGCCAATCTAATCCCGCCAAAGATGACAAAAAGTGCGCTCGTCATAATGCCAAAACGCCCAAAGTCCATACCGGCGTAAAGGTAGATCAGCATCGCAGGGGCAGAACCAAAGGCGACAATGTCGGCTAAGGAGTCAAACTCCACACCAAACTGACTACAAGTATTGGTCATACGGGCGACACGTCCATCAAGACCATCAAAGATGAGTGAAAGTAGGACCATCCATGCCGCTAAGACAAAGTTGCCTTCCACGGCTGAGATTATGCTGTAAATACCCGCAAATATACTCGAAGCGGTAAAGAAGTTAGGGAGCAGATATGCTAATTGATTAGGCTGTTTCATAATTACGAAAAGAACCCCACTAAAGTCTCGCCTGCACGCACTTTTTGACCGACTTTGATCGCCACTCTGGACTCTGGTGGTAGAGCGATCATGCTCTCACCTTTTACCATCAGTCCATAACGTGCACCTTGTACAACACTGTTACCTGCACTCAAACGGTTGATAATACCTAAAGAAGCTAAGTGAAGCGTATGCATAACAACGACCTGCTTGTCACCCTCACCAAAGACAACAAGACTCTTTTCGTTAAGACGTTCTGCTAAAGGTGACGAAGCACTCAGTCTTGCACCTGAGACAACAGTGCTCTCATGTACTTCACAAGCAAAAGGAACACGCAAGATCGACGTGTCCAAAAAGCTTGACACGATGGTGATGTTATATGTCGTGTTGCCACTCTCATCTTCGACTGTCTCTATGCTTTTCACCGTACCATCACAGACACTGACGATGCTCTTTTCTTCATGATATGAAAGTGCGCGTTCGGGGTTACGGTAGACCCAAAGCGTTAAGAGCAGGAGAATAAAACTCAACACACTCAAAGTATCGGCATTGATTACCCACATAATAAGAAAAAGTACTGCCGCAGCAACAATACATTTTATGCCATCTTTTGCGATGATGAATGTGTCGTTATATCTCATGACTCTTTTTCATCACTATCATCAATGTTTTTTTGATCTTGAGACATATCTTCTGAGATCTCACGCTCATCTTCTGGTGATGTTGGCTCTTCTACCTTAGACTCGATCCCATTTTCAGCTTCAAAATCAGTGATCACTTTACGCACCACAGAACCATCAATGTTCTCTGTTTTGTAGAGTTCAGTCACCATGTTCTCTATTGCGCCACGGTACTCTTCTAGACGCGCAACAACTTGCTCATAATGTTCTGCAAGGGTTGCTTTAATATGTTGGTCCATATCTTCCGCCATCTTCTCAGAGTACTCACGCGCTTGACCGCCCATACCGCCACCTAAAAATGATGAACGCTGTTTTTCTAATACCATAAGACCTGCGATGTCACTCATACCGTAGACTTGCACCATAGACTTAATGATGTCTGTCGCACGTTCGAGGTCATTACTCGCACCTGTAGAGATCTCACCAATGAAGACCTGCTCCGCTGCACGACCACCAAGAAGAACATCTACTTCGGCTAGTAGCTCATGCTTCTGTGCCAAGTACTTGTTCTCTTCTGGTGTGTTAAGGGTGTAACCAAGCGCCGCAAGACCACGAGGAACGATGGAAACTTTAGAGACTTTCTTAGCTCCCTTAGTAGTTTCAGCAAGCAGTGCGTGACCGCACTCATGGTACGCCACGATGCGTTGTTCTTCTTTGTTAATACGACGATTTTTCTTGCTCAGTCCCGCAATTGCACGCTCAACTGATTCTTGAAGGTCTTCTTGTTTTACTGTCTTTTGACTTTTACGCCCAGCAAGAAGTGCTGCTTCGTTGATGATGTTTGCCAAGTCTGCACCCGCAAGACCCGCCGTTAGGCGGGCAAGTTCTTCGAGCTTAACATCCTCATCCATCTTCACACCCTGCATATGGACTTTTAAGATCTGGATACGTCCTTCATAGTCTGGCTTGTCAACAAGAACCTGTCTGTCAAAACGACCTGGACGCATCAACGCTGGATCAAGGACTTCAGGACGATTCGTCGCTGCCAAGATGATGATCGGTGTATCCGTTCCAAAACCATCCATCTCTGCTAGAAGTTGGTTAAGTGTCTGCTCACGCTCATCATTACCACCCATCATACCGCCAGCAGCACGACTCTTACCAATAGCATCAATCTCATCGATGAAGATAATAGATGGCGCATCTTTTTTCGCCTGCTCGAACAGATCACGCACACGCGCAGCACCCACACCGACAAACATCTCAATAAAACTAGAACCCGAAACAGAGAAGAAGGGAACATCCGCCTCACCAGCAACCGCTTTTGCCAAGAGTGTCTTACCGGTACCTGGAGAGCCCACCAACATCACCCCTTTAGGGATCTTCGCACCAAGTTCAACGTAACGGGCAGGATACTTCAAGAAGTCAACGATCTCTTGAACCTCTTCTTTTGCCTCTTGAACACCCGCTACATCATCAAACTTTGTTGTTGGTTTTTCAGAGTTAACAAGCTTTTTAGAACTTCCCATACCAAGAACCCCACCACCCATGCCTTTTTGCATACGACCAGCAAAAAACATCCAGATAGCGATAATAATAAGGAAAGGAAATAACCAGCCAAACATCTCCGTAAACCAGTTACTCTCAGAAAAACCACTGTAGTCAATGCCCTCTTTGTCGAGTAGTGGCACAAGTGTCGTGTCGTTCGCGACTAAACGCGTCGTGTACATCGTACCGTCACCCTTAGCGCGGATGTAACTCTGACCAATGTCGACCTTAGTGACCGACTTACTCTTTATAAGCTCTTTAAGTTCAGAGTAACTGACCTCTTTATGTTTAATGGCACTGTTTTGTCCACCAAACTGCTGTCCAAGGGAACTACCACTCTCACCTATCAGTGACTTAAAGATCAAGATCACTACTACCGAGAAGATTGCGAAGGTGATTAGCGGGGTTTTGTTAAAAAAATTGTCGTTTTTGTTGTCGTTATTGTTGTTTTGACTCATGGTTAGTTACTTTCCTTTTTTGCTACGACAAGGGTTACCCACTCATCGCGTTGTATACGTTTAATGACATGACAGTCTACATATGCCTTGAGAACTTTATCCTCATATTTATCTAAGATCCCTGAGAGAACTAAAGTACCCTTATCTTTAAGCAGGCGTTTCAAGTCACTAGCGATGAAGACCAAAACATCTGCCACGATGTTAGCGATGACGACATCATACTTGTTTTGTGTACCCGGAGCTGAACCTTCCCAGATCTCTCTGAAAACCACACCATTCATCTCCGCATTTTCGAGTGAGTTACCCACTGAAACGGGGTCAGTATCACAGGCGTCGACTACCGCGCCCATCTTGGCTGCTGCAATACCCAAGATACCACTACCACACCCTATGTCAGCCACTTCATCGCCTGCTTTTACTTCTGAAGCGATCGCTTCAAGGCAAGCAGCCGTTGTAGGATGATGCCCTGTTCCAAAAGCTAAAGCTGGGTCAAGTTCGATATTTAACTTGTCTGCTTTAGGCTCGTTCCACGTTGGGTGGATGTAAAAGGGACCAATCTCTATAGGCGTAATGCTCTCTTGGTAGGTTTTCACCCAGTCAGAGTTCTTCTCTTTAGTAAGTTCTATCTCAACATCAATAGGCTTTTGTAGGGCCTGTTCCAATGCTTCTTGAAACTGTACTACCCCCCAAGAGATAGTCTCTAATTCTTCTTCACTACGGATGATAAAGCTTCCATCGCGCTCTTCAAAACCTACCGGCAGTGTGTCGGCTAAAAAGTCAGCGAAAAGCTCTAAGTACGCCGAAGGGGTGATCTTTAATTCATGATAATACTCTTGCATCTACTTCACTTCTTTTAAGGCTTTAGGTAGATCAAGTGTACCTTCATAGTACGCCTTACCGACGATGATACCCTCCACTTCACCCGTTTCAGCCAAGGCGTCGATCTCTGAACGCTCTTTAAGTCCACCACTTGCTATCGTCGGTACACCAGAGGCACGTGCAATGTCTAAGGTAAACGCAACATTCACACCACTTAGCATACCGTCACGACCCACATCCGTACAGATGATCGCTTCAACGCCAGCGGCAGCAAACTCTTTAGCCAAGTCCGTCGCTTTCATGCTACTCACTTCACCCCAGCCTTCAACCGCTACATAACCATCAATCGCGTCTATACCAACAACAACTGGATATTTTGCTGCCATATCTCTCACAAACTGTGGGTCTTTAACAGCAATAGAACCTAAGATAACACGGTCTATCCCCAGTTCAAGGTACTGCTTGATCGTCGCTTCATCACGTATGCCACCACCAAGCTCAAGTTTGACCTTTGAGCTTGCACGGATCGCTTTGATGACCTCATGGTTAACAGGTTCACCAGCAAAGGCACCATTAAGATCGACCAAGTGAACCCACTCAGCGCCCATCTCTTCAAAGATCTTGACCTGTGCTACCGGGCTTTCGTTATAGATTACTGCACTCTCCATCAACCCTTTTGAGAGGCGAACTGCCTTGCCGTCTTTAAGATCGATTGCGGGAAATAGTGTCATATAGTGTCCTTATAAAGTTGTAAAATTTTCTAGTATTTGAAGACCATTTTTATGGCTCTTCTCTGGGTGAGGCTGGATCCCCATGACGTTGTCATTAGCAACGGCGCTCGTAAAGCTATAGCCATACTCGGTACGACCGATGGTGTTACTAGGGTCTTCACACACCGCGTGAAAGGAGTGCACAAAGTAAAGGTAGTGCTCATCATCCAAGTTTTTAAACAGCTCGTGTTCTTTGGTGAACATACGGTTCCAACCCATGTGAGGTACTTTAAGTGGGTGTGAGAAACGTGTCACATCAAAGGCTTGAACATGCCCCTTAATCAGACCTAAGCCCTCACTCTCACCAAATTCTTGACTTGATTCAAAAAGTAGTTGCATCCCAAGGCAGATCCCAAGCATAGGGTCGCCACCTTTAGCATAAGCACGAATAGCCTCATCCATGTTACGCTCTTTTAGGTGTTCCATCGCATCGCCAAAGGCACCCACACCCGGTAAGATCAGCTTGTCATAAGTATGAAACTTATCGGGATCAGACTCCACCTTGGTTTCAACACCCAAAAGCTTAAATGCATTTGTAACCGAGGCTAAGTTGCCCATGTTGTAATCAACTATTCCTATCATTCTTCAAGACTCTTTCCCGTTAATTTTATGTAAATAGCAAGTGAGATCATCAGCATCGAGACCCCACCAATGATGTAGATCGCCATGATCAGTTTGTCTGGTTCTGTCATCGCAAACTTAAAGACCAACATCAAAGCTTCGATAGAGAGAGCAATGATGATTGAACCTAAAAATCGCACCATTGTCTTATGTGGGTCCGAGGCGCTATGGTTCTCGGTGTGCCTGCCTAAGACTTCCTCTTCAAAAAGGGTCTTGACCAAGTCAAATATGGCGAGTGAAAGGGTCAACAAGATCGTCGCATTAAAGATACTTTTGATCTCAATGTCTTGAATATTAATCCCTTGTTCAAAAAAGTACGCGGTACCCTTTAAAAAGAGAAGGAGCGCAACCATCGCCAAAACAAAGGTGAAGGCCGCATAACCATAACGAAAGAAACGACCAGAGATAGACTTCATCGCCATCGGATGCGCGATCTTCAGCACTGCTGTCAACGGCATATCCAGACATGCAACATACTGGATCTCGCCATCACTGTTAAAGATAGGCTTTGATGCGGTAATAGTCAGTTCATGCGTGATCAATGACGGATAAGGATCAGTGATCGTACAACGTTTCTCTTTCATCGCACGGTAGTAATACGCACGGTTAGAACGACGTTGACCGATACAGGTCATCGTATCACTTCCATCAGGAAGGTAGGTCGGTGTTATCTGTTCACCCTGAGCATTAAGCACGTAAACCCCTTCACAATCAGGTAGATCACCCATAATCTTACGAAGACGATCGGTGACCGACTTTTCGGAGATATCCGGTAGATTGTTCGGAAGGTTTTTAGAAAAAAGGTAACAGAAGTAGGCACGTGCCTGTGTTCGACTCTCACCATAATGCTGTATGTCACGTGTTAACATCTGCGCGCTCCTACACTAAATTTTTGCTTTATTAATCGCGATTATAGCTAAGAGTTGATTAATAGGGATTAATACGCCTTTTGTTATAGTGTCATCATGAATCAAAAACCACTGCGCATCGCTATTGTCAGACTCACTGCACTTGGTGATATCATCAACGGAACCATCGTCTTACAACTCATTAAAAAGCACTACCCTAAGGCGCAGATAGAGTGGTTTTGCGAAGAGGCTTTTGCCCCTATATTACAAGAACACCCTGACCTTTTTGCGGTCCACAGTGTGCCCATAAAAAAGATCAAAAAAACAAAAGATTTTGCCCTTTTAAAAGCGACAATCACTCAGCTAAAAACAGCAGGTGAGTTCGACAAGATCATCGACATGCAAGGACTCATAAAGTCTGCCGTTGTGGCAAAATTTATCGGTAAGAACATCCATGGTTTTGACAAAGCATCTGCACGAGAACCTCTTGCAGCATGGTTTTACCAAACCCACTCTAACATCCCCTACACCAACAATGTCATCACCCGAAATATTGATGTTGTGGCAGAGGCATTAGACTTTAGTGTTAGTGATGAAGAGATCTTAAACAAAAAGCCCTGCTTCGCGTCCCAACAAGCACCCTCTTTTCTTGCAAACAACAGAAAAAACATTGCTTTAGTCATCGGTGCGTCGTGGCCCTCAAAAGAGTATCCAAAAGAGAAGTTCATCGAGCTCTGTTTTGCTTTAGAAGCGTACAACTGTCTATTGATCTGGGGAAGTGAACGCGAAAAAGAGATGGCAACATTTATAGCCGAGCGCACATCAAACGCCATAGTGACACCAAAGCTATCACTCAGAGAACTCACCGCCACCATAGAACACTGTGACCTAACCATAGGAAATGACACCGGCCCAACCCACCTAGCCTGGGCAATGAACCGCCCCTCCATCACCCTATTCGGCCCCACCAACACCCGAATGATCTACCAAACCCCCATCAATCTAGCCTGCGAATCAGACTCACCCGTAGACATCAACAAGATCAATAAAGAGGATTTTTCAATTAAGACGATAGAGGTTGATGAAGTTGCAAAAAAAGCAAAAAAACTGCTGGGAACAAAATAACAGAATCCTTATGCTACCTTGTTCGCTATTATTGCGTTATAACCTAAGAATAGAGAGACATTCAAAAATGAGCACAACGTTCTCTAAAGGTTTTATAAACTCTTTTGGTACCAACGGTACATCTTTTCGATGCCACTTTTTAATTCAACAGTATGCTTCCACCCAAGACCATGAAGCTTCGAAACATCGGTCAATTTTTTCATGGTGCCATCTGGTTTGTCAGCGTTGAAGTAAAGCTCACCTTTAAAGCCAACGATCTCTTTAATGGTCTCTGCAAGCTCTTTAATAGAGATGTCAACACCCGTACCAATGTTGATGTGCGTGTTACGAACTTCTTGGTTTTTAACTTCGTTTGGCGTGCAGGTTGTGTTTGATCCATCAGTCACCTCATAAGTGTCCGTAAAGTCTCTGTTCTCCATAATGAAGACACAGGCATCTGCCATGTCTTCTGACCAGAGGAACTCTCTCATGGGTTTTCCACTTCCCCAGATTTCTATCTGCACAGCAAATGGTGAATCCAAAATGGAAAATGGAGAATGGGAGATGCCATAGGCATCTAGTTTGGCGATGATCTCTTCTTCTGAAGCGCTGCCGTTGATGCCTTCGATAGGGAGTCTGTTCAGATCAGAACGGATGACATCCCAACTACTCTCTTCTAAGGCTTTTCCAAGATGGATCTTTCTAATCAGGGCAGGCAGTACATGTGACTTCTCTAAATCAAAATTATCATTAGGGCCGTAGAGGTTGGTCGGCATGACGGAGATATAGTTAGTACCATACTGCAAGTTATAGCTCTCACACATCTTGATACCGGCTATCTTAGCGATGGCGTATGGCTCATTGGTGTATTCGAGTGTGTCAGTCAGTAGACACTCCTCTGGCATGGGCTGTGGTGCATTTTTAGGATAAATGCAGGTCGAACCTAAAAACATTAACTTTTTGACACCTGCTTTGTAGCTCTGGTGGATGATGTTGTTTTGAATCTGTAAGTTTTCGTAGATGAAGTCTGCACGATAGGTGTTGTTAGCCACAATACCACCAACCTTAGCTGCTGCCAAAAAAACATACTCTGGTTTTTCGTTCTCAAAAAATGCTTTGACCGCTTCTTGGTCTAAAAGGTCAAGCTCATGATGTGTTTTACCAATAATGTTGGTGTAGCCTTTAGCCTTGAGGTTGTTAACAATAGCTGAGCCAACTAAACCTCTGTGACCAGCGATGTATATCTTACTGTTTTTTTGCATTTTGCTTCTACTCAAAGTAATTCATAACAGTGTAGCCACCATCTTTAAGATACTGATCTTTCGTCATTAGCTTCAAGTCACTTGCCATCATGTCATTGACTAGCTCTTCGAGTTTGTACTCTCTTGTCCAACCTAGTTTTTTCTCTGCTTTACTTGGGTCACCAATGAGTAGGTCAACTTCTGTCGGACGGAAGTAACGTGGGTCTACACCAACGACTTGCGCACCAAGTGTTAAGTGTTCTGTATTAAGACCGAGACTCTCCATACGTGCTGTGTCAAGAGACTTAATAACACCTATCTCATCAACACCTTCACCTTTAAACTCTAGCTCTATCCCTGCATAGGCGAAAGACATACGAACGAAGTCACGTACCGGCGTGGTCACACCAGTAGCAATAACCCAGTCTTCTGGCTCATCTGCCTGAAGTATTAGCCACATCATCTTGACGTAGTCTTTGGCATGACCCCAGTCACGTTTGGCGTTTAGGTTTCCTAAAAAGAGCTTATCTTGTAGACCAAGTGCTATCTTAGAAGCCGCACGAGTGATCTTACGGGTAACAAAGGTCTCACCACGTACTGGTGACTCATGGTTAAACAAGATACCGTTACAAGCAAACATATCGTAGGCTTCACGGTAGTTAACGGTGATCCAGTAGGCGTACATCTTTGCTACTGCATAGGGTGAACGTGGATAAAATGGTGTTGTCTCTGTCTGTGGGACCTCTTGAACTTTTCCGTAAAGTTCTGAAGTCGAGGCTTGGTAGATACGGGTCTTTTTTGTCAGCCCTAGCAGTTTAACAGCTTCAAGGATACGAAGTGTTCCAGTACCATCTGCATTAGAGACATACTCAGGCGTTTCAAACGAGACAGCAACATGGCTCATAGCGGCAAGGTTGTAGATCTCGTCGGGCTGAACTTCCTGGATGATACGCGTAAGGTTCATAGAGTCTGTCATCTCGCCATAGTGAAGCGTTAGGTTGATCTTCTCTTCATGTGGATCTTGGTAAAGGTGGTCAATGCGGTCAGTGTTAAAGAGTGATGAACGTCTTTTGATACCGTGTACTTCGTAACCTTTTTTAAGAAGAAACTCTGCCAAGTATGAACCATCTTGTCCTGTGATACCTGTGATTAATGCTACTTTTTGCTCTGCCATTTTTTTCCTTTTAGTTGTGTTTATAGTTTTATTTTTTGTCATCTCATTTAGACATAGATGATCTCTTTTAAAATACGTTCTTTTGCTATCGGTTTAAGCGCACTCTCAATACCAAGATCCACCTTTGTTTTGAATACAGCTTCAAGTTCACGTTTTAGAGAGAAAAAGGTAGAAAGACTCTTTTTTTCGTCAAGCATCTCTATGGCAATGTCAACATCACTTGACTCTTTCGCCTCTTCACGAGCATAACTACCAAAAAGACCAATCTTTGTAACACCATACTTATCTAAATACTCAGCTTTATGCTTTTTTAAAAAGTCTAATACAAATATTTTGGTCACAACAATTCCTTCAATACTTTTTACGCTACTTATTATACAACAATCATCTGATCGTTTTTCTCTCTTCTAAACCCTCTTAAAATCATCCTCTATCCGAACAATGTCATCTTCACCAACATACTCACCCACCTGTGCTTCGATCATCACTAAGTCAATCTTACCGACATTCTCAAGGCGGTGAAGTTCGCCCATAGGGATATAGGTCGATTCGTTTGGACGTACTAAAAATTCATCACTTCCACGCGTCACTGTCGCAGTACCTGAGACGATGATCCAATGTTCTGAGCGGTGGTGGTGTTTTTGCAGGGAGAGACGTTTTCCGGGCTTAACAACAATACGTTTAACCTTATAGCCCTCAGACTCATCTAAGATGGTGTAGGTTCCCCATGGACGATGCGCTGTCACATGGATGTTTGGTAGTTCAGAGTTTCGCTCTTTAAGCTGCTTAACTACCTCCTTTACCTTTTGAGAACTTCCCTTGCGAGAGATAAGAAGGGCATCAGCGGTGTCGATGATAAGCAGGTCATCAACATCGATCGTCGCCACCAACTTATCTGAGATGACAAGATTCTTTTTTGAATTTTGTGTGATAAGCTTTGCATTATCAGAGGCATTACCATCTGAATCTTTTGGAAGCTCTTCATAGAGTGCATCAAAACTGCCAAGATCACTCCAGTCAATGTCTGAGGGAACCACTTTAACATGCGTACTCTTCTCCATCACGGCGTAGTCAATACTGTCTTCTGGAATCGCCATCATCTCATCATGCGCGATGCGAATCATATCACCTACTTTAGCACTGTTATAAGCAGTTAATGAAGCTTCATAAACTGTAGGAGCATGTGTTTTTAACTCATCAAGGAAGTAACCCGCCTTAAAACAGAACATACCAGAGTTCCAGTAGTAATTACCTGCATCCAAATAACTTTGAGCCGTAAGGGCATCAGGCTTCTCTTTAAAGGAGATCACTGCCTCCCCTTCTGCTTCAATATATCCAAAACCTGTTTCTGGATAACGTGGTGTGATACCGAAGGTTACAAGGTTCTCTGCCTGTGCTAACGTTTTTGCTTTCTCTACCGCCTCAAAATAGGCTTTTTCATTTTTGATGAGATGATCTGAAGGTGTCACCAAAACTATCTCTTCTTCATCTAAGGCAAAACAAGAAAGGGCTATGGCAGGTGCTGTGTTTCTTCCTACAGTTTCAAGTAGGTAGTTAGTGATGGTGGAGAGTGATAGTGATTGGTTTTTTGTAAGTTCTTCTATCTGGTCTACTGCAAGAAAATACTGTTCTGCGTTAGAAACTACAAACTGTGCATCACACACTTTTTGGTTCCGTGTGACTGTTTTTTGAAAGAGGGATTCCCCGTCAAAAAGCTTTACAAACTGTTTTGGCATAAGTGTACGGCTCAGTGGCCATAAACGGGTGCCATTACCTCCACATAAAATAATATTTGTCATTTATCTCTTTCCCTGTTATTATAATGTATAGTATACCTTTTAAAAGTCAAAACTTTAAACCTCAAGCACACTCAGAACCCTGTTTTTTAAGCATCGCTCCAAAGAAGATGTAGAGCATGGTGATGTTGAGTACAAAAAACAGCAGCAAGAAACCTTCGCCTATCTCTTTGTCTAACTGTAAGCCTACAAAAGAGTAGATGGCTTGTAAAATT
>JAJRVE010000129.1 GCA_024277445.1 Campylobacterales bacterium | reverse complement strand
CAACAACTTGAGTACATTGCAACGCATGATACCTTGACTGATCTTCCTAACCGCGTACTTCTTTATGACAGGCTCGAAGTCTCCATCAACCGTGTTCAGCGCTCTGACTCTTTGGGTGCGGTGATCTTTTTAGATATTGATAACTTTAAAGACATCAATGACAATTTTGGACATAGTTATGGTGATGAACTTCTTAAAATATGTGCGCAAAAACTGACTTCTACTCTGCGAGAAAAAGATACTGTTGGGCGATTGGGTGGCGATGAGTTCTTGATTATCATTGATGAGTTCTATTCACTTAATGATATTGAAGTCGTGGTCAAAAAACTACTCTCCAAGTTTGACCAATTGGTCAAGGTCAATGATGTTGAGTTTGATCTCTCGGTCAGTATGGGGATCTCGATCTATCCTGACAATGGCACAGAAGTCGAAAAACTCATCAATGAAGCAGATGTTGCGATGTATAACATCAAAGAGTCTGGGCGAAACAACTATGGCTTTTACTCACATGATCTTTCTGAACTCTCGCATGAGATCTTTCATGTGGGTAGAGGGATTAAACATGCCCTTCGCAGTGATGGCTTTTACATGGTCTATCAGCCTCAGGTCTCTTTGACAAATGGAAAACTAACGGGTGTTGAAGCGCTCTTGCGTTGTAGTGATGAAAAGCTCATTGATACCAATATTGAGCATCTTATTAGTATTGCTGAAAAGAGTTCGTTGATCATCGAGTTGGGTAAAAAGATTATGGAACTAGTCTGTGAACAGATCGCCTATTGGAACACACTAGGTACGCCAAACTGCATTGTGGCGATTAACCTCTCTCGTCGTCAACTTAGTGATCGTCACTTAGTCAGTATGATCAAAGAGATTATCGAACGTTACAAAGTACGTGTAGAGCAGATAGAGTTTGAGATCACAGAGAGTTCACTGCTTTACAGTCATGACCTAGCGCGTGAAAATGTACAGCGTCTGAGGGAACTCGGTTTTTGTTTCTCTATTGATGATTTTGGTACCGGTTACTCTTCGCTTTCGAATCTACGTTACTTCTCATTAGACAAGTTAAAGATCGATCGTAGTTTTATCACGGAGATTGTTGAAAACAGACATGACCAGATCATTGTTGAAGCAACCATTAATATGGGTAGAAGTCTTGGTCTAACAGTTTTAGCAGAAGGTGTTGAGACAGAAGAACAGGCTCAATTGTTACGCCAATACGGCTGTGATGAGATGCAAGGTTATCTTTTTAGTAAACCCATTAGTTCAAAAGCATTTGAGCTTTTAGTCAACCAAGAGTTACTGCACCATCCAAAAGATGATTAATTATTGACATTTATCATCATCTATCCTTAGTACTATTTGTTATTATATAAAATTAACTATCTAAAGGATGACCGTATGGAAAAATCGTACCTCGATTCAACCCCTGATGAAAATGGATTTTTTGGAAAGTATGGTGGTGCATTTATCCCACCACAACTTGAAAAAGCGTTTGCAGAGATCAATGTAGCGTATGACAAGCTCTCTAAATCACATGAGTTTCGTCATGAACTTAAAAAGATTCGTAAACATTACCAAGGCCGTCCAACACCTGTCTATTATGCAAAAAACTTGAGCGAATTTGTAGGTGGTGGTCAGATCTACCTAAAGCGAGAAGATCTGAATCATACGGGTGCGCATAAACTTAACCACTGTATGGCCGAAGCGTTGATTGCCAAACACCTGGGTAAAAAGAAGCTTATTGCAGAGACGGGAGCAGGGCAGCATGGTGTTGCCTTAGCTACAGCTGCGGCTTATTTTGGTCTTGAGTGTGACATCTATATGGGTGAAGTTGACATTGCCAAAGAACATCCAAATGTTGTACGTATGAAGATATTAGGGGCGACAGTTATCCCTGCAACCCATGGTCTAAAAACACTTAAAGAGGCTGTTGACTCAGCTTTTGATGCGTATGTGGGCGACTCTGAAAACTCACTTTATGCTATTGGTTCGGTGGTGGGTCCGCACCCTTTTCCTAAAATGGTACGGGACTTCCAAAGCATTGTAGGTAGAGAAGCAAGAGAGCAGTTTATGGAGATGAGTGATGGTCAGCTACCAGATCATGCTGTTGCCTGTGTTGGTGGTGGTTCTAATGCTATGGGACTCTTCTCAGGTTTTATAGACGATCCGGTAAAACTTCATGGTGTTGAACCACTGGGTGTGGGGACAAAACTAGGTCAACATGCAGCGTCACTTACCTATGGTGAAGAGGGGATCATGCATGGATTTAACTCTATCATGTTAAAAGATGAGAAGGGTGAACCTGCTCCTGTTTACTCAGTAGGTTCTGGGATTGACTATCCATCTGTAGGTCCTGAACATGCTTACTTACGTGATATTGGACGAACGATAGTTGGTACTTGTAATGATGAAGATGCAATTGACGCCTTTTATAAGTTGTCACAACTAGAAGGCATTATCCCTGCGCTCGAATCGGCACATGCTGTTGCATACGCGATGAAGTTGGCAAAAGAGAATCCAAAAGACTCTATTTTGGTCAACCTTAGTGGACGGGGAGATAAAGATATCGATTTCGTAGTTGAAAAGTATCCTATTCCAATACTTTAATTTATACTGGGGCCAAACTATGGCCAAATCCACAAGCTTTGAACACTCCTGACCTTCCCAACTTTTCGCTCTATAATTGTTATACCTGATTAAACAAGTAAGGATAGTTGACTTTAAGTTGAAGTCGCTATATTATTCTTTTATAACTATTAGATATTATTATTTTAAAAGGAAAACATATGGCACAATCTTGCCCTTTAGCATTTCGACAGATAGACGGTACAGTAGCGCGTCTTAATGCACTTTCAGTTTTTTTACTACTCATACTTTTTGTGGTGACAACAGAGCCTGTGGTACTTGTTTTCTCAGGAGCAGACTTTATTATTCGTCTTTATGGCAACAAAAGTTATAGTCCTGTTTTTCAACTATCTAAAGCACTAAAAAAAGTTTTCAGACTTTCTTCTGACATGGTGGATGCGGGTGCTAAACGTCTAGCGGCACACTTTGGACTCTTTTTTGTGGCACTCTCGTTGGCTGCTAGCCTGTCGGGTATGACAACACTTATGTATGGCGCTGTAGGTGTTTTTCTTTTTTGTCTCTCATTAGAGTTACTGTTTGCCTACTGTATTGGTTGTAAGATATATTTTATCTACCGTAAATTCGTACCAGAGCGTCTTTAATGGCAGGCATATCAACACGCGGTATCTATGGTCTTGCTGCGATGCATGTGCTTTCTCATGCACCTAGAAGTCGGGCGATGCAGATAAAAGAGATCGCAGCGATGACACAGGTATCTCATTCTTACCTTGAACAACTTCTCTCTGCACTGAGAAAAGGGGGTCTTGTGACGAGTATTCGTGGGGCTAATGGCGGGTACAAACTTGCTAACCCTGCGCATGAGATCACGGTCTTAGAGATCATCGAAGTCCTAGAAGGAGCACTTTGCAAGATAGAAGGAAATGTTGGGGCAAGTGTTATCTTAGAATACTTTTGGGCAGATATACACGAAAAGGTCAAAGGTCTTTTTATGTTAAAACTTTCCGAACTTGACCAGGCATTTCAACCCTATCATTACGATATTTAAACATAAAATGATTTATCACTAAGGATTGAAGCTAATTCAATTCCCATTCAGTTCTCTTATAGTAACTTATACCAACTAACGTATGAAAGTGATGTCATGGACGGTTCCGAAACGCTTCTTCTCTCGCTCGCAATCTTTTTATTGGTTGTGTTGATCTTTTATTATATCTATCTATATTTTCGTGTTAACCGCTCAAAATCCGCAGAGTCACAGGCACAGTCTCTTAAAAACATGTTAAATGAATATGCGCAAAAAGTGCAAGAAGATGATGGCGGCATTGACGGAAAATTTGACATCAGTGATACATCCATACCTACCAAAATATTTGCCACTTATGATAACTCGCGCGCCGTAGATGAGATCGGACTAACAGAAGAAGAGGCTGACAACTTTGTGTTAGAGCTTATTAAAGCGTTGGAGTCTGAGATACCACGTATTGAAGAGGCTATTTTAAATTCTGACATGAAGACGCTCGAAGAGATCGTGCATACCATTACCGGTTCATCATCTACCTTAGGTTCAGGTGGTATCTCTTCGGCGTTGATCAGTTTTTACACGGCCGTACAACACCGAGATTCACTTCAAGAACTTTATATACATCTTCAAAATGTTAAGTATTATTTAGCAGAACTCAAAAAACAGACACAGATCAATTAACCCTAATATCTTCTTCTTAACAGGAGTAAAGTGCGCAAAGCGCCTTTTCAATCGAGTGAAAACTCCTATTTTAAATAAACCTAAATATTAAAAGTGTAGAATGTAACATAAATTATTTTTATGATTAGAAGACAAGATTATTGTTTTTTACTTTAAAAGGAAATGCGTGGCTAAGAAACGACAAAAAGATGGTGATGATGCACTGTTTGAACAGTATGATTTTGATGAACTAAAAGACGAACTCAGTATAACAGCATTGGCGAAGATGCAAGCGCGTGAAAACAAGCCACCTAGCGATGCTGATCATTTAGATGTTAACGAGCAGAAGATCCTGAGCTTTTTCACGGATAGACTTTCTGCTGTTAAACAAGAGATTTATAAAAAAGTAGCCTCGTATGATCATATGGCGATGCGTGTAAGTGATATTACTACGATTTTAGCAGAGGCAAAGTATGCGAGTGAAGAGTTCATTCAAAACATTACGACCTTTCAAGAGAGTGCTAAACAACGTATCAAAGAGATCAAACACGAGTACAGTGTTCGTAAAATAGATATTGAGAAGTTTAAAACTAAAAACTCTATTGTACGTGAAGCATCTTATCCTCACTCTAAGATACTTTATATTGGTATTATTATGGTGATCTTGCTGAGTGAGACCTCACTTAATGCCTACTTCTTTGCTAAAGGTAATGAGCTTGGTCTTATTGGTGGTGCGGCGCAAGCACTTATCATCTCCCTTATCAACATTGTATTTGCCTTTTTTCTTGGTGGTTACTTGGTCAAAAAGCTTAACCTAGTCAAGAAGTCACCTGTCTTAAAGTATGGTGTATTAGCTACATTACTAGGTTCATTTACACTAATCCTCTTTTTCAACCTTCTTGTTGGTCACTTACGTGTTCAACTTGGCATTGACCCAGACGCAGCCTATGTAGAAGCTATCAAAACATTTTTAGCTAACCCATTTGGTCTAAATGAGTTTGACTCTATCATCCTTGTCTTAGTCGGTCTGCTTTCATTCTTAATTGCCTTCACAGACTTTTACAAAATGGATGATGAATACCCTGGGTACGGCGCACTTGATCGTAAGTACCAAGATGCCTTGATAGACTTTAACGAGTTAAAAGAGGAGCTTCTTGAAGAGATAGAAGGAAGTTCAAAATCTATTCTAAACAAGCTAGAGACACAGCAGATGACCTCAAAAGTGATCATGCAAGAGTTGATGGAAGTGCCTATCTTTAGACAGAAACTTCAAGACCACTATAAAGAGTACTATAACTACTTAAACAACACTTGTAATGCGATGCTAGGTCTTTACCGTGAGATCAATAATGACAACCGTACCGATGAAGCTCCTGCTTACTTTAAAGAGCGCATCGAGTTAGATAAAGATCATGAGATCATCATTGTTGATGCTCAGTTTAAAAGTGACCTGCAAGAGTATCAAAAAGCGGTACTTGAACTTCCTCATATTATTGGCGAACAGAAGCTTAAGATCAATGCAACACTAAAAAGTGTTATTGCTGAACTTGGCAGTGAGTCAGATATGGAACTAAATAATGGGTAGACGTTCTAAAAAAGAGAAGAGTGATAAACTCGGATATGTTCTAATCACTATCGTTGTTCTTATCTTAGGCGCTATAGGTGTTTTTATAGCGATGAACCGCGGCGTTGAAGTAGATAAAACTACCATGTGTCGTTTAGATGGTGACTTTGATCGACAGATCATTGTTTTAGATATGACAGACAACTACAATGCTATTCAAGTACAGCAGATCAAACATATCATTGAAAACATTGTAGATCATCTTGCTGTAAGAGAACAGCTTCAACTCTTTTTTATCGATAGTACTATGCCAAGTGAGATGAAACCAGAACTACTGCTCTGTAATCCAGGTGATGGTGCGGGTAAAAGTGAGATCTACTCCAACCCTAAACTCTTTAAAAAGCGTTGGGAAAAGCGTTTTCATGCGCCCTTACGTGCAAAGATGAAAGCTTTAAGCGGTATTTACACGAACACTACATCACCTATTATTGAGACCATACAGGCAGTTAATAACATTGCTATCCCTTACGTTAGAGAAGAGGGACATCGTTACAAGATCACCATCATCTCTGATATGATTCAAAACTCAGAATCACTCTCTTTTTTCAAGACGAGAGCTTCTTCGTTAGCACATTTTGTTGATTCTCCTGATTATGTAAAAACGCGTACAGACCTTGATGGTGTTGACATAGACATCGTGGTTGTTAGACGTGATAAATATGAAGCGCTACAGTCGAGAGACTACATAGACTTTTGGGTAGAGCTTTTTAGCAGTATGAATGCAAATGTGGAAAACATTAAAGTAACAGACGGATAGATATGAAAAAAAGAAACAGTAACAATGGATTTATGGCGCAGGTACAGATAAAATATCTTTTCCTTGTAGCCTTGGTGTTAGGTGTCATCTTCATTTTAATGGGTGGTTTTTCAAACGAACCTTACCTCTCGGTTGTCTTAACCATTGTCACGATGAT
>JAJRVE010000128.1 GCA_024277445.1 Campylobacterales bacterium | reverse complement strand
TTCATAATCATCAACGATCTGATCAAAAAGTTTTTGTGTCTTTTCTACTTTTGTGATGTGAGCATCAAAGATCTCTTTAGAGGCAGGGAAAGCTTCTGCAAGTTCTTTATAGATTAAGACGCGACCATTCATATGTTTGTTAAACTCAGCAAATGCAGTACTAAGATACTCACGCTTTGTTGTATGACGGAACAGTGCCTTAAGCATCTTGTCACGCTCTTTAATAGGGATAGACTCATCAATCCCCTCTGCTACACGTTTGATGTCAATACGTGAGAGGTAAACGCCACTCTGACTTGGTGCGAGTAGACGCTCTTGAAGCTCATCCACAAATCCTGGGTATGGCTCATCATCCACTTCATCACCACGATCAGGATTACTTTCGGTGTCACAATTTCCATCTTCACTAATCTCACACTTGTCATGTACAAATTTATCAAACTCTGCTCTTAAGTCGTCCATATTGTTATTCATCATACGCTATCCTTTATCTTATTAATTGTTTTTAATATATTTATATGCGTTTTTCGTCACACGCTCTAACTGCTCATCATACCCAATATAGCTCTTGCCCAACTCACTCGCACGTTGGCGAAGCGCAGAAAATGCTTTAGCACTTTTTAGATCAATACAGAGTTCTGGCAGTGCTTTTAGCATAGCAAGCGACTCTATCTCAGAGGCATCTATGACTGCATCATAAACACTCAAGTCACTCTCGCTAGTCAAACGGTTGATGTCTATCTCCACCGTCTCGCTCATCTTCATCAATGACTCAATATACTCATGGTAAAAGTGTAACTCAAAACTACTCGGCGCTAAGGCAATAGCCTTGGCTAAGGTACCTGCGCCAATAACAGCAATTTTATGAGTACCTTTTTCACTAAGTAATTCAAAAAGAGATTGTATCGCAATAAAATCACCAATAAGCTTTTTATCTTTAACCATCACCACATCACAACCGCCACACGCTTGAGCGAGTTCACTCTGTTCGTCAACAATCTCAGACGCACTCTTAAGAAACTCAGCTCCTATAAATGTTCCGGCTAATTGCGCTTCTCTCATGTTAGAGAGCGTAAAGAAAAAATCATCTTCACGAATGTTCATCGGGATCATCATCGCATCATCATTGGCACTTTTAAAAAGACGGTTCATACTCACTGAAAGTCTATTTTGTTGTGCCTCTTCTGCGATATAGCCATATAAGGCAGTTTGACGTCCTATGCCATTGTGTTCGTTCATACTCTCTATACTCATACTAATCCTTGCTTAAACATGTCGTCTGTGATACCCCAAAGCTCTTTAGCCTCTTCCTCTTCACACTCACACTGATAACACATCTTTTTACCCTCTAGTGAAGTAAAAAGACGTCCACACTCATCACAACTTTTGACACTAAAGGTCACCAAGTTTTGAACACGAGGTTCAAAAAACTCTTTTACATTGTAGGTAGTCGAGAGTGTCAAAGCATCTGGCTCGCAAACATCATGACAGATATGACACTTTATACATAAAAAAGGATCAAAATCTATCTTGGAGTTACGTTTGTTAGATGTTAATGAACCAGTGGGACAGACACGATAACACATCTGACATGCAGTACATTTCTCTTCATCAAAAAGCTTCTGCGAAGTAAAGCTCAATTCGGTAGCATCTACCACATGATACGTTGATGGTTTCTCTGCTCGCTTAAGTGCGGTAAAAAGCAGCTTACGCTTGTCAGGGATACCTTTTTGTTTTAAAAGTGCGATCTTGTCATTGGTGACCGTATGTTCAACAAGTTCATCCGTTGCAATCTCTACTTCTCTGTCAAACTTGTGTTTCGCAGTAGCTGCATTTTTGAGTGTCAAGGCTCTAAAGAAATCACGTCGCTCACCTTCGGCTGTCTCAACAACTTCTTCAGGCATATAAGCAACATTCTCTAAGCTCACTTCCGCACTACTCTCCATGGCAGACAAGAGGTAGTTAGCCTCCTCAGCATTGGCTTCGATCTGTGGACGACAGGTGTGCGCGATGTCACATCCATCACAGTGACCCATATCAAAGGTAATACCATCTTTAAGCGAGGCAAGCGCTATGACATGTTCCACACTAAAGACAGAGATACAGGGAACATTTTTACGACAACTAATTAGTTTTTCTTCGCTCGAAGCAAACTCAAAAAAGAAGTCCGTTGCACTAAAGTCATCAAGCGTCAGTGCTTCGGAAGGACAGACACCAGCGCATCCACCACAGGCGACACATTGTGAAAAGTTAATAGCAGGGAGTCCACCATCAATGACGATCGCATTGGTAGGACAGATCACCTCACATTTGTTACACTCACTAAACTTAGCAAGAGAACGAACGCAGGCAGAGGGATTTAGAGCAATAGCAGCCATTACGCGTTAGCAAGACTTTCGGTTAATAACTCGTTGTCTGAAAGTAGAAACTCTAAAGTCATCTCAGCCGCATCATAATAGAGAGGTGTACGTGACTCATACTTCATATTAATCAAGTACATTGGTGCCCACTTTAACAAGTGCGTATTCAAAAACTCTTTTTGTGCATTCATAAGGTGACTTACACCGATCATATCGTTCTCTTCTTCTGCTTTAAGTTGTGCTTCACAGAGGTGGTGCATAAACTCTAACTCAACACCAATATGGTCGCTAGAAACTACGCGAGCTATCTCATAATCCACCAAGAAGTCATAACGGCTATAGATGTCAGTAACAGGGTTTGCACCACCTGTCTCTATCTTCTGATCGTCACGTGTATAAAAGGTCTCATACGGGACTAAGTGAAGGACTGAGAGGTTCACAAAATCAGGATTAAGGTGAACCCCGAGAAGGTCACTATTTTTAAGAGTACTAAGTAACTCCCATTTTTTAAGATTGGGAAAAAATTCTAAGATCTGATCATCGTTCTTAATGGTTGTCAATAACTCATCGTCGAGTTCTTGCATAAGTATTCTTGAAAGTAGTGCGTAAATATTGCTTCGTGATTGTGTCTGTTCCATAGTTTATACTGTTCCTGATAAAGATAAGGGGATTGTAGCCAAGCAGGCTGAAAGCCCACTTGAACAAAGAAGTTAGTTCTAAACGTCTTTGATATTAACCGCATAGGCTTGCTCTGAAAGAGGCACCCATGGACGTTTAATATGCTGTGGACGACGCCACTTGTTCGCCGAGTTAAGAGGACGAGTAAGCTCATCTCTCCACGCTTGGTAAGTTTTAAAGTTGTTCTCGTAGTTAACAAAAATGTCACCAATTTTGTCACCAGCTTGTGCTGGCTCAAGAATAACTTTCTGGTGCCAACAGTGCATACCAGAGATCGGGTCTGGGTGTGTTGGAGCCACAGCATTTTGCCATGAACCAGATAGACCGTCCCACCAGATGTTGTCACTGTCTTTGTTGTAATCTTTAAAGCGATCAGCATGGAATGGTTTAATACCTTCAACATAACGAAGAAGACCTTTCTTACCATCCATAACCATCTCAGCAAGAGGTACACCATAGCTGTTCATTCCACCCGTACCATCATAATCTTCAATCTTGATCTGTGCGCCCTCTCTACCTGCATTAGCAGGAGAGTCAGCCATAAACTTAGGATCGTTCAT
>JAJRVE010000127.1 GCA_024277445.1 Campylobacterales bacterium | reverse complement strand
CCTCTGCTGGAGTGTTGAAGCTTTTACTTTCAACCCCACATCACACCTGAAACTTTTCAAGCAGTTCAAATACTCCGTCATTCCTGCGAAGGCAGGAATCCACGAGCGTTAACTTTCCAACGGTTTTAGATATACCTAAGATGAACTGCGTCATCTTTTCACCATTCACCATTCACCATTCACCATTCACCATTCAGAAACCTATCGTCCTCCAAACCTATCATTCCACCACTCGTGTGGGGAGATGGTCTTCTCTTTGATGAAGGCTTCGTCGAAGCGATATTCGTACTGTTTGATGTACTCTGTGATGATCTTGTAGGCTTCTATGATGTCGGTGCTCATTTTAGTAGCTGTTTCGATCTCGTCGATGTGTTTGTCGGGGTGCCATTTGTGCATGAGGTTTTTATAGCGAGCTTTTATTTCGGGAAGTGAGGCAGTGTCGCGGAGGCCAAGTAGTGTTTTGGCCTTCATGAGCTGCTCAAAGGAGTGCATGTAAAGGAGGTTAGTCTTTTTGTTGACGCATGTAAGTTGGTACGTCTAGATAGTCATCACTTAAGTCACCACCAACTACCATTTTAGGACGTTGGGTATGCACTGCGGGCTGTGCTTGTACTGGAGTTTCAGAGATAAACGTATCATTATTAACACCTTGGTTAAGATCTTTTTCAAAACCAGTTGCAACCAGTGTAATACGAATAGCATCAAGAGGCATGTTCTCATCTGTAGTCGTACCAAAGATAACATCAGCGTCGCTGTCAGCGCTCTCATGTACGATCTCCATCGCCTCTGACATCTCCATCATTGGAAACTCTGGGTGCATGTGGAAGTGTACTAGAACACCCATGGCACCATTGATTGACATGTTATCAAGAAGAGGTGACTCTATGGCTGCTTTGATCGCTTCGTAAGCAGCATTCTCACCTTGGTACTCACCAACACCCATGAGTGCCATACCACGATGACACATAACGGTCTTAAGGTCAGCGAAGTCAAGGTTGATGTCATTTTCTCCATGAGAAAGGATCACACCAGATGTACCGCTCACTGCTTGTGCAAGAACAGAGTCAACGATCTTGAAACTTTCACGCATACCAAGACGCTTGTCTATGATAGAAAGTAACTTGTCATTAGGGATAACGACAATAGAGTCACATTCATTTTTAAGATCTTCAAGACCTTTCTCTGCTAGTTTAGAACGCTTACCGCCTTCAAACTTGAAAGGTTTTGTCACAACAGCAATGGTCAAAGCACCGATCTCTTTAGCGATCTGCGCAACAATAGGTGCCGCACCAGTACCCGTACCACCACCAAGACCAGCAGCGATGAAAACGATGTCAGCACCATCAAGGGCTGTACGAAGCTCATCGTAGCTTTCTAGGGCAGAGTCTTTACCAATAGATGGTTTCATACCCGCACCAAGGCCCTTAGTCAGCTTACCGCCAAGTTGGATCTTTGTGTTAGCCACAGAACTGTCAAGTACTTGGGCATCTGTATTAGCAACCACTAACTCAATACCATCAACACCTTCATTGATCATGTGACCGATCATGTTACCACCACCACCACCGACACCAACAGCAACGATTCTAGCACCCGTTTGTCGAGTTGATTCCTCGATTATAAACATATCACTACTCATTTTACACTCCTTGTTAAAATAACTGGGTCATCCAGTTCCAAAATTTGTTGAACGTACCTGGTTTACTAGATCCGTCTGGATCAGGCTTAGGTTTTCTTGTTGGTATCGTAGCCGTCGTAGGCTTTTCGACACCGATTGTTGGGATACCCATCTCTTCGTCACCATTTCCCGTTAAGTCAGGTACTTCAAGCTCATTAAGATCGTTCTTAGTGTGACGCATCTTTTTGTTGACATCAACTTCATAGAGTGCGTAACCATTCGCCTCATAACGCAATAGACCAATAGCACCCGAATAGGCAGGGTTACGTAACTGATCAAAGAGACCATCAACTTCCATAGGTTTAGCAATACGAACTGGTAAGTTGTCAAAAAGTGCGCTTGCTAGTTCACGTAGGCCATCCATGTTTGTAAAACCACCTGTTAAGACGATACCCGCACCCATCTGCTCTTTTAGACCACTCTTAGCAAGTGACTGAGCAATGATCATTAAGGTCTCTTCCACACGGGCATAGATAACGTTATGAACAACTTCAAGTGAAACTTCATGGGTTGATGTTTCATCACCAATAATAGGTAGTTCGATAAGATCATTGTTAGGTGTATGGAGTGAACCATACTCCATTTTAACACTGTCCGCCACATTAAGTGGTGTGTGAAGTGCCATAGACAGGTCATTGGTAATGTGGTTTGAACCAACACCTAAGAAGTCATTAAAGCGTATAGCATTACCTGAGTGGATAACAATATTACTAGTGCTTCCACCCATATCAACTACACCAACACCTAACTCTTTTTCATCGTCATTGAGTACCGCAATAGCAGAAGCGTAACCACTCAGTACCACATTGTCTACTTCAACGCCTGCAGCGCGAACGGCTTTACGAAGGTTATGGAAGTTTGATTTTTGTGTAGTGATGATGTGGGTCTCTACTTCAAGACGTGAAGCATTCATACAGAGTGGATCTTCGATGTAGTCTTGATCATCTACTTTAAAGTTAAATGGAAGCGTATGTAAGATCTCATATTCGTTAGGGATGTTGGCGTTGTAAAGAGAGGTACGCATAACACGTTCTATCTCTTTAAGTGAGATCTCCTTGTTGGGGATGTTCACAATACCACTAGAGACTAAACTCTTAGTGTAAGCACCTGAGATACTTACAGTTGCTTTCTTGATGTCAACACCCGCAACACGCTTGGCATCAGCCAGGGCATTTTTGATGGATTTTGAGGCTAACTCTATGTTGGTGATACTACCTTTTTTAAGGCCTTGTGCTTTAGCAATACCAGCACCGGTAATCTGTATATTGTTCTCAGAATCAATATTGGCGATAATCGCACAGATCTTTGTAGAACCGATGTCAATTGCTAAAACTGTTCTCACCTTAGTTGCCTCCTACATAAGATTCAACTGAAAACTTCGCTTCAAGCATCTTAATAAGTGATGCATTAAAGATAGAAGATTTTAGTTGTGCGACTTGCTGTGCTTCGGTTCCAGTTGTGTTGTTAGTTAGCTTCTGCTCAAGGATGTTGAACAGAACGACTTTACTTTCACTTACCGCTACGACTCCACGTTCTTGTGATGAAGCAAAGAGTTTCGAAACAAAAAGTTTCGACTCCTCTTCACTAAGGCCAGCAAGTGGTGTACTCTGTGTTGTAGTGATAAAGTCACTTGTCTGACCTTTAAAGGTAGGTAGCGCTTCGTTAGCTGCTGTTTGTAGCTGCGCTGCTCCTGCTTCTTTTACATAGTCACGTTTAACAGCTGCTTTTGCTTCTGCAAAACTCTTTGTTGTTGCTGGGTTTGTCTGTACTAGTTTGATAGTCACAAACTGATCACCAACTTTACGAGGCTTTAGAAATGGACTTGTAGGGTTAAGTGCAGTGATCTCAGAAAAGATCTCTGCTGTGTAAGGATTATTTGTCTCATCGATCGTAATCGTCTCAATAAGCGTGTTATCAAGCTTACCTTTTTTAAAGGCGATGTAACCACGAAGCGCTTGTTTGTTGGTTGCTTTGGTATCCAAGGCTTTGATGACAGCAGGTTTAGCTGCTTCAAGCTCAAGGATTTTACCCTCAGCGTCAATAAAGTCAATACGGTTTGCGGTGTAATACTCAGTGATCGTTGCTTCGTCAGCATTTGCAGCGATACGTTTTTGTGTTACAACTTCAAGTGAGTATGAAGGTGGGTTCATGTAATTTTGCTGACGTGTCTGCCAAAATGCTTGAAGTGCTGTGTCTGATGTGTCAAGTGTCATTGCATCTGCATTTAAGACTTTGTACTCGATCTTGTCTGCGATGGAGTTGGCTGTTGTGAAGATCTTCTCTTCTAGTGCTACTGGTTCGCTCTGAAAAAGTGAAAGTACTTTTTGAATTAAGATAGAGTTACGAAGATCTTGTTCATAGTCACCAACATTCAAGTGGTTTTGCTTGAGTGCTTTAAGATAGATCTCTTTTGAGAAGTGACCATCTTTGTGAAACATCTCTTGAGAGACAATAACTTTTGAAAGTTCATCAGATGTTACTTCAAGGTTATAGCTGTTAGCAAGATTTAAGATCAAGGCTTGTTCAACAACTTGACGCATTGCTTGTTGTTTTAAACCAAAACTCTCTGCCTGCTTTTCGTCAAAGTTTCCTTGGAAAACTTGGTTGTACTGACCATAAAGACGGCTGTAGGCTTGTTGCCATTCACGTTGGCTAATAGCGATGTCGCCCACTTTAGCGACTGCACCGGCCTTATCGCCATAGCTGTACTGTCCCCAGCCTACAAAACCTGCGCCTACAAACGCAATAGTTGAGATCCAGATAGTAATTACGAGGTATTTTCGGTGTCTTTGCATCCAAGTGATCATAGTTGTTGTTACCCTTAAAATATCAATTACTTTATTTTAGGTTTTTTTATATTAAAGGAGCCTAAAAGTTCCCTAAATTGGGCATATTGTCCTATTTTTTAAAAATGTAGATTTCGCTATGATTAGATATTAAATATTTGTGAGGAACGAATGATGAATAATGCAACAATGGCAGATCGAGATCTAGATGTAATTTGGCATCCATGTACGCAGATGAAAGACCATGAATTTTTACCAATGATTCCAATCAAAAAGGGAAAAGGTGTCTATTTAGAAGACTTTGAAGGGGCGCAGTACATCGATGCTATTAGCTCTTGGTGGGTCAATATGTTTGGTCACTCCAACACCTACATCAATGATGCAGTTAAAAAACAGCTTGACACACTCGAACATGTTATTTTTGCGGGTTTTACCCATGAACCCATCGTCCGTTTAAGCGAACGGCTTGTTAGTTTGACCCCAGAAGGACTAACACGCTGTTTTTATGCAGATAATGGCTCATCTGCCGT
>JAJRVE010000126.1 GCA_024277445.1 Campylobacterales bacterium | reverse complement strand
TGGCACTACCTTCTTTACGATCAACAACAATAATGGCACTTTTAGCAAATAGCCCTAAGAAGCCTTTAGAAGGGTGTTGAATTATCTCAACTTGAAGTTCTGTAACCGAACATGCTAACTGATCTGCCGCTTCAGAGTAAGCGATCTCAAGTGTTTTAGACTCTATCTTAAGCATGTTACTTACCTTCTTCTTTTGCATTGCTTGCTGCTTTGAGTGCTTTCATCGCTGCAAACTGCTTGTTTACAATGAACTGTTGCAAGATCGAGAAGATGTTGTTTACAAACCAGTAAAGAACCAAACCAGAAGGGAAGGTAATGAAGAAGAATGTAAAGATAACCGGTAGGTACTTAAAGATCTTCTCTTGCATTGGGTCAGTAAAGTTGTTTGGTGTGATGTGCTGCTGATAGAACATTGTCGCACCCATTAAGATCGGCAAGATGTAGTATGGGTCCATACGCGAAAGGTCATCGATCCAAAGGATCCAGTCCGCACCTTGAAGCTCAACCGCATTTAGAAGTACACGATAGATCGCGAAGAAAACAGGGATCTGTAAAAGAAGTGGTAGACAACCGCCAAGTGGGTTAGCCCCCTCTTTTTTGTAGATCTCCATAACTGCAGCATTCATACGCTGTGGATCACCCTTGAACTTCGCTTGTGCCTCTTTAACCTTAGGCGCTACATCTTTCATCTTTTGCATAGAGAGCATACCCTTGTATGTCAATGGGAACAAGATCATACGGATAAGTAGTGTCAGTGCGATGATCGCCCAACCCCAGTTTCCAAAGATACCATGTAACCATGAAAGCACTTTAAAAAGTGGTGCAGCAGCAAATGTAAACCAACCATACTCAATAGCATTAGTCAGTACAGGATCGATCGACTTAAGTACCTTGTACTCTTTTGGCCCGATGTAACCGTTAAAGGTAAAGTTTTTAGACCCATCAATATACACGATAGGATTGCCATCACGATCACGATCGATCGTCACTGACGTGTCAGGAGTAAGACCATAGATGATCGACGCAAAATACTGATCGAACGATGATGTAAGGTGTACATCACTAAAGGTGATACGTGTCTCAGCATCTTCATCTTCAACGATCTCTGTCAAGCCATCACCATGATAGATCATCGCACCATGAACCGCCATCATCATCTGACCTGTACGCTTAACATGTTGTCCTAAGTAGACAAAGTAACGTGTGTCGTTGGCAAGTGCGATGTTCACATCGTAGTGACCATCAGCGTAGATCGTCAACTTTTTTGTCACTGTTTGGTTACTTAGCTTTTGTTGCATCGTAATAACAGTGCTACCATTTTCAGCGACAGTTGCTTCACGTACATTTGTTGTGTACGGCGTTCGAAGTGACTCTTCGTTCATTGCTTTGTCAGCAAAACGAATGTGAAGTGGTTTTGTACCGACTTGCGCCACCATTTCTGAGTGTACATTATCATTGTTGTTGTACTTTTCATCTTTTAAAATCTTAGATGAGATACGACCAAGTGTGTCGATCTTCATACTAAAGTCTTTAGCTTCAATACTAACTAAGTTACTAGAGTCCGTAGCGACCAACTGCTCATCTGAAGCCACTTCATGTGTCATCTGAGCATCTGGCATATTTGAACTTGACGAAGTTGACTGTGTTGTTGAAACCGTTTTGCTCGTTGCATTTGTCTCAGACACAACTTGTTCTGGTGGGAAAATTGCAGTGTAGCCTACAAAAAAGACGAAGGAGAGAACAACGGCTAAGATTAGGCGTTGGTTAGCTGACATATTGTTTAACAAGGGTTACCCTTTAAATCGGAAATTTTTTATGATAGAAATCTTTTTGTTCTTCGATGGAACGAGCCAAAATTTTATCTTATTAATGGTTAAATCTTCTGCTTTTTTCACAGGTTTTTCGCAAAATCTATGCTTTTGTGGATAATCTATACCGCCAGGGAAGAGTTGGTTACAAGAAAGGATGCGTATTGCGCTTTTATAGAAGGCAATATGCAAAGGGTTTTCTTCAAACTGCCAACGTGCATACTCCGAGCAGGTAGGGTAATAACGACAACTACCATACCCTATTAACGTAAAGAATTTTTGATAAAGCGTGAGAAGACTAAGAAGTGCTTTTTTGATCATTGATAATGCATCCTGCACGTTTTAAGAGTTTGTTGAAGTCAAATTGAAGTTGTTCGTAGGTGGTCGAGGCAAGCGCCTCTTTTGCGACCAGAATGTAGGTACCATCTTTGAGATGGGGGCACTGCTCTCTGAAGATGGCACGCATTCGACGCTTAGATCGACTGCGAACTACCGCATTACCCACTTTTTTACTGGCAGTAAAGCCATAGGTTTTTACTCCCTTTTTAGGGAGATAGAAGAGAACAATAGAGCGCGAATGCTGACTCTTTCCTCTTCTATAGACGAATTGAAATTCGCCATTTTTTTTGAGAATCGAAAAACTGTTTACACAGTTAGTGATTTTCTACCTTTTGCACGACGACGGTTAAGTACGCGACGACCATTTTTAGTAGCCATACGAGCACGGAAACCATGAGTACGCTTACGTGGCGTAGAGTGGGGTTGGTATGTTCTTTTCATAAGTCATATCCTTAAATAATTTTTAGCTCGCAATAATACGAAATTCTTACTTAAAACGTGTTTAAGGTTTAAAGTTTTGTGCAATGAAATTTATTTTTGAATAAACTTCCCACACCCTTTTTGCGCATTACCACCAAAGGTTTTAACATTTTGGTCACCATTTTGATGTGCTGCATTACGCGCACAAAGATCTTTTTTTATACATTCTTGGTTGTTACAAGCTTTATCAACGTACATAGTTTCTTCTTTTTCTGGATTTTCGAGTGCTTATTTTAACAAAACTCAACTTTACAATTCACTTATGTGTCTTTCGCTATGGCAAAAGAAAGTCACGCAGTGGCTCATTTGCCTTTGATTGGTCATGATTGTTAGTAATATCTAGTAACTCTTGTTTCATCTTAACATGGCAATCTTTACACCCTTGGATCACTTCATGCTCTTTAACACCATTGTTGATCTTCTCCATAGGATGACAAGCAAAACAGTCATTACCACACTCTGCCATGGAGTTAGGATCTGCACTATGACAGTTTATGCAGGTTAACATAGGTTTGTGTCGTGTGTCCGTTAAGATGGTTGGTTTGAGAGCAGGATGGCAGGTAAGGCAGTCACCCGTACAAGCATACAATGTGATCGAAAACAGTATAAAAAGGCTAATCATTTTTTTCATAACAACTATTATACTAATTTACTGCCAATAGAAGTAAACAGTTTCCCGTTTTAGAAAATATGAAAAATAATATGGGCATCCTCTCACTGGCACTCTTTTTGATCTGCCGTTAGATATCTACGTTACACCTGGTTTTGTTCTTCACTTGACATCTGAGGTGCAACCAGAGTATTTACGTGAGTACGACATAGGCTTTAAACTCTTTTACACGGTACCCTACCGATACGTATTCGATTTGGTGCAGCAGAAGGACTTTCATATATTAATAAAACGACTTGGATTGAGCAGACCGATGTCATCGATGATGGGAATGCTAAAGATAGTAATCTCTTAAACTATCTTGACTTTAGTGCAGGGGTAAATCTAGGAGATCTTTTCTTCACCAAAAGCATGGAGAAAGCATGGTTTGGATTTAACATCCACCACCGTTCAGGTATATTCTCAAGTTCGGCACAGTTTGAACGGGTAAATGGTGGTAGTAACTACCCAAGTCTCTACCTACAACTGCACCTGTAGACTAAGGTCTACGTATAGACCAATCGCTTAGGCGATAGAGACTTTGATCTCATCACCTTCAGCGTCGAAGGTAACCGTGTTACCCTCACCCACTTCACCACCTAAGATCAAG
>JAJRVE010000125.1 GCA_024277445.1 Campylobacterales bacterium | reverse complement strand
TAGTTAAGAGAGTGGAGGAATTATCCTTCACATCCACCAAGAGCAACGTCAAGAGTACGTTTACCAGAGAATAGCTTACCGTCGTTAGTCTCAACAACACAGGTTACTGTGATTGGCTCACCAACTGACTTTAGTTTCATCTTAACATCATAGTTAACAATACCATACTTGTTTACGTCAAAAACGATAACAGCAGACTCAGGGTTAGCATCTTGGAAGATTGCTACTGTCTTAGCATCAAGACCTGACTTAACATTAACAGGAACTGCTCCACCATTTGCTGCTACATCTGGAGTAGTAACAGTCACATCGCCTTCAGCAATCTTTTTAGAACCGTACATTGCTTTGATAGCATCTTCTACGTTGTGAGCAGTCCAAACGTCTGGTTTGTCTGCACGCCAGTCAGCAGCGCTTAGTGCTGCTGGTGCAACAGTCATTGCTGCTGCGCTTAGGCCTACTAGGCTTAAAAATTTTCTTCTTTGCATCATGTTTCCTTTAATTTTATTTACCGCTTACGAGGTAATCTACGATTGTCTTGAATTCGGCGTCAGTGAAGCTTGCGCCACCTTTAGCAGGCATTCCACCCTCTGTACCAGCAAGACCTTTTTTGTAAACAACGTCCATACCTTCGCCAGTGTAACTATCCCAGTCAGAACTACCTGGAGCTAGGAATGCGCTGTGACACATTGCACATGCACTCTCGTAGGCTGCTTTAACATCAAAGCCGCCTTCTTCTTTTGGAAGATCACGTACTGTTGACATAGGTGGTAAGAAGTCAGAGATACCTGTACCAGCGATGTAAGTTGGCTTAGCTGTTGGCTCAAGACAATCTTTCATACAACGCTCACTTGGGTTAACTTTTTGTCCACCGAAGTTTGATGCATCTTGGTAGTAAGCACGTACATTTTCAATACCATCTTTACCACGAATTTCTGGTTCGAAACCATCAACGTTAGGCATAACGATCTTAGAAAACTTCTCTTGATCAAGAACGTAATCGTCATCAACTTCAACACCATCAACTACCATCTCATTAATGTTTAACATGTATGCAGTAAGTGCATATGTTTCATCAACTGAAAGTGACTTACTCATTGGATGTGGCATACCATCATGGATGTACCACCACATTGTACTTGCTTGTGGCCAGTAAGAACCGAAGAAACGGCTTGGACCATCAGCATCTGGGTCGAAACGTTGGTTTGTCAAGGTCTTTTGTAGTTCTACAGCATTACCTTTAGATAGTGATGGGTATCCACCGCCACCTGAACCGAAGTCACCGTGACACATAACACATTGTGCTTCGTAAAGCTCTTCACCCTCTTCAACAGAACCAGAACCCTCTGGTGGAAGTTTGATGTGTGTTACGTCTGTGTCCCATGCTGCTAGCTCGTTAGCAGTTGGTGTGCGTCCGTAGTTAAATGTCATAGACTCAGCTTGTGTGTCTACGACATAGTCAGAAGTCTTACCATTAACAACAGGGTAAACAACACCACCATCGATAACTGCTTTGCCATTTGCATATGCTGTTGATGCTGCTGTTGCACCTGAATGTGATGCACCAGAAGCAGAAGCCTCTGAGTTACAAGCAGTCATGAAAAACGCTGCTGACGCTGCAATTGATGCAGAGATGATTAATTTATTAACTTTAAACATTATTTTGCCTCCTTATCAATTACAACTTTGCCTGTTTCGTCTCTTTTTAGAGTTGAACGCATCTGCATGTGTGAAACTGTACCGTCTGGAGCTACTTCCCATGTCTCAATACCATTTCTGTGGTAAACCGCTTCGATACCAGTAATAAGTGTCTCTTGGTCGACAGTAGGCTGAATATAACCCGCATCATCCATTGCACGAGACGCAAGAATGATCTTCTTACCTTCATACTTGTAGATGTAGCTCCAGCGTGTCCAACACTTAGGAAGAACAAGACCTTTAAGATTCGCTTCTACGTAGTTTTTACCACCGTCGAAAGAGATATCAACACCAGTGATCGTACCCATACCTGACCATGCAAGTCCTTCGATCTCGATAAGATCGCCAACTTTTACATCTTTCCAAGGAATCTCAGGAGATGGAGAAGTCACAGTAGAGTTAACCTCATTTGCGTAGAAGTGCTGGATCGCTTTTCCACTTGGCTTAAGTGCAGTGTACTTAGACGTCTCTTCTTTTGCGAAGAATGGCTCGTTAGAAAGCTTAATACGCTTCAACCACTTAACACAAAGATTACCTTCCCAGCCTGGAAGAAGGATACGAACTGGGTAACCTTGTTCTGGGCGAAGAGCTTCACCATTTTGACCCCAAACGATCATCGCATCGTCCATAACCTTGTCCATAGGAATTGTACGTCCCATTTCAGAGTTATCAGAACCTTCTGCAAGAATCCATTTAGCTTCTGGCTTAACACCAAGATCTTTTAGGATGTCTTTTAAGTAAACACCAGTCCACTCAGCACAACTCATGAAGCCCTTAGCGAACTGAAGTGAGTTAAACTGTGGACCACGCCACTCTTGACCACCGTTAGCCGGACACTCAATAAAGTGTGTACGTGTAACAGAAGGATACTTCTTAAGTTGCTCAAGAGTAAGTACTAATGGCTTCTCAACAAGGCCGTGGATCATCAAACGGTACTCATTAGGATCTACGTGTGCAACACCACCATGTGAACGAGAGAAGAAAAGACCATTTGGTGTAATGATACCCATTGACTCGTGGATAGGTGTAACTGCGATAGACGCTTGGAAGTTACCTGATGCAAGAAGCTTTGTATTTCTACGTGTTACGTTGTGCTCATACTTAGATGGCATACCATAACGGTTCTTAGTAACAGGATCACCAAGTTTCTGGCCCCATTTTACGTGATGCATGATGAATGGATCATCTTCACCTGAACTTGCATGCTCATTTGCTAAAAGGCTTGTTCCAGCAAGTGCACCTACAGAAAGTGCTGCTTTTTTGAAAAAGGCTCTTCTGTCAGACAGTTCGTCACTTGCTACAGCTTCGATATCAGTCTGTGAGTTTTTAATTTCTTTATTACTCATTCGTTTCTCCCTAATAATATAGATATATCCTAATTGCAATGTGGTTAGCAGAGGTAAACCATCAGATTATTTTAACATTGTCTTTGCAGACGAAAATTAAAAAAAACTGATGGTTAACTAGCTCATTACAATTAGGACAATACGCTATTAGAATAGTATCACATTGTTATCACTCATTTCGCTTTATGCCCTTGATTATTGGCTTTGAAGTATTACCAAACGAAACACTAACAGAATGTGATTTATTAATAACAGTGGGTATTAGTACAGAAAAATGGTTAATAAATAAGCAGTAATTAGACTTTAAGTGGGTGTTGTCATTATTTGATGCACATATGAGCGTACAAAAAAGGAAGTGTGGCTGTTAATGGCAAGAAGGTTGTATGAATTTTAGACATTGTCTCTTTGAAACCAATATTCTACAACACGCGTGAGTGTTGCCTCTTTTCGTCGTCTGAAATGATCATTCATATCAAAGTCAGCTGTTCCATAGCCTTTTTTGTACTCATTGATAAAGTCTGCGTACTGATCTTCTCGCATTGCAGTAATGGTATAAAGGACTTTTTCGTAAGTAATGTTGTCAGCGTTAACGATCTCACGAGCAGTCTCATTAGCATTAATACTACCGTAACGTTCATCTTCACTTAGTGTCATGTTCATCTCGATGTAAGCACGCATGGTGGCAAGTGTATGTTCGAATTGATCGGCAGGTATGTTGTTGGTACTGTGGATACGGGTAGCACTTTGTTGGGTATATCCCCAACCACCACTAACGTCAGCATCAAGATCAAAGGCTGATTTGATGATCTCTTTAATAGGATCGGTACTCGTTATAGCTTTGAACTGTGACATTTGTGTAAGCTACTTTTTCTCTATCTTGTCTTTAGCTGTTTTCAGTGCACTGTCAAGCGCTGTTTTGGCAGCACTAAAGGCTTGAATACCCATACGTTTTGCTTCTTTAGCTGTGTCTGACTGCTGGAGTGCACGTGAACCACGTACAAGTGCATCGTTAGTCGCTAGATTAAAGCGATCTTTCATGACATCTACCGCCTCTTTAGAGATCAAGATAAGTTCATCCATGTCAAGGTGGATGTCATTACTGACTTTTTCGAGAAGTGCTTGTGTGCTTGCATCGGTATTGTTTGAAAGGGCTTGGATGGTCTGTGTAAAGACAAGGTTGGTCTGCTTGAGTTCATCAAGATCACCGTAGTCTGCAATGACACCAGCTTTTAGCTCTTCTGGCACATACTGTAACTGTTGTTTAAAGTCACGAATAGCATGAACAAGACCGGTACGAATCCCTTTAAGGGTACCACGAAGGATCTCTTCTGCTGCATTTGGCGTTGCTTCTGCGACACCAATGGCACTGTGCAAGATAGTCGAAACGATCTTACGAATACGAATAGTGCTCATACTTCCTTCGTTGAGTGTCTCGTAGGTGATGTCTTTGGTGATCTCTTTGAGTGTCTCTTCAACATCATGTCCTTTTTCAAGGGTAGTCAAAATAGCAGACTCTACCATCTCTTCAAGGAGATCGAAAAGATCGATAGATTGAAGCTTAATCTGGTGAAGGTCACGTTGGATAGAAGGGTTGTCCTCACCGAGGTCTAATTCGATAGTATTAAACACATCATACTTGGCATTTTGTAAATCGATCGCTTTTTTCTCAAGTTGGCGTTCTATCTGCTCTTTTTGCGCTAAAAGGTCTTGTACTTCATCATGTAAGGTTTGTGTTTCGATCTCTAAGATAGACTCGGCGATGGCTTTAAGCTCTGCAAACTTGAGGTCATCTTTGTTGATACTCCATTCATCTTTAATGTGCTCTGCTAGTGAGAGAACTTTTTTGTCAAGCGATTTTGCCTTACGTTTTTTATAAAAACTTCGTATGTCACGTTCAAATTTTTCAATATCCATAAATCTTCCTTTAATGTATTCGTAAATGTAGTTGTTGTTCTCTTATTGTAACGCTAAAGTCGTTTACAATACCATCTTAACATCGTTGTGTGCTTTGAGCGCTTCGAAGATGAAGGTACGGTCATCTTCGTTGTGCACGATCATGTCGAGGTTAAGACTAATGTACTTACCTGTTTTTGAGGTGTTCGAGTGCTCAAGTGTATGGGCACGTTCTAAGATGACAGAGTGTATCGCTGCTTCAAGTGCCTTGCGCTCTGCGCCTACGATCTTGTACTTCCATGAACAGGGGTATTCAAGTTCGAGCTTCTGGTTTTCATCTTCACCAATTACTTTGAGTTGAGGTTTTTCTACTGACATCTTTATCCTTTACGTGAGAAGTCGCCGCTTTTACCACCGGACTTCTCTTCAAGTTGAACATGACGAATCACCATACCTTTATCAATAGCTTTAACCATGTCATAGATCGTTAAAAGACCGATCGATGTTCCTGTAAGTGCTTCCATCTCCACACCTGTCTGGCCCGTTAACTTAGCGGTTACCGTTAGTTTAAACCCAGGAAGTTCAGGTAGTTCATCAACATCACAATTAATACCACTAAGGTTAAGTGGATGACACATAGGAATAAGGTCTGAAGTCTTTTTAACACCCATGATCGCGGCGATAACGGCAGTTTGAAGAACAGGCCCTTTTTTTGTCTTCTCTGAGACGATAGCATCATAGGCATCTTGGCTCATCTCAATAATACCGCTAGCAGCAGCGACACGTGTTGTCTGCTCTTTGTCAGAGACATCGACCATTTTTGGTCTATCTTTTTCATCTAAGTGGGTTAGGTTCATCTTGGCTCTTTTTTTGTTAATGGGTGAATTATACCAAATCCTGCTGTTACTGTTTTTAGAGATGCCCGTAAAAAATATTTGTCGCTTAGCGTCATGAAAGTTGATGTATATCACTATTTATAACAGTTAGATTAAGCTATTACAGTGTTATGAACTCTACCACTGCCTTAGGAGGAGATTGTGAAAAAATTATTATTGATATTAATGATCATGGTGTCGCCTGTGATGGCCTTCTCACTTTTTGACAGTGATACAGGAAGTGACAAAGCGTACTTACACTTAGTTTCATCCATTAAAAATGTTGCGATCAGTACGCAAAAGACGCGTGGTCTGACCAACAGTTTTATGAACGGAAACGTTGTAGCCCAAATGCTTGTCTATGCCCAACGCGAACAGATGATGAAAGATTTTAAAGCGATCAAGAAACTCTCTAAAGAAGCTAAGTTACCTAAAAACTATAGCGATGAGTCTGCTGTGCTTATGAAAAAGTTGAAAAAGCTCAACAAAAAAGCGTTTAAGCGTAAGTCAGGAGAAGTCTTTGCTGCCTATACCGGTATGATCGAGGAGTGGATAGCCCTTAATGGTAAGATCATTGATAGTCATTTTAAAACAGGAAACCAAGGTGTCTATGCGGCTGTTTCTATGTTAAACAGTACGCTATTACCACTGACAGAAAACATTGGTAAACTACGTGGTATGGGTTCTGGTATTGTGGCTAGAGGGGTTTGTAAAGATACAGAGACCCCTAAGATGCAAGGTTTTGTTACTAATATTGAGAAGTATAGAGCAGAGATGAAATCGTATCTTGATAAGGATGCCCTCTCAAAACTCTCTAAAAACGATTTAACTGCCATCAATACAAAAATCGCTGATTATGCCAACCTAACACAAAACAGGGTGATTGGCAAAGAGGCGATTACACTTGATGCCAACAAGTTTTTTGACCAAGGTACCGCGTGTATTGGTGGTGTGTTGAAAGTCTATAACGCTGCAGAAAGCGATATAGAGAGTCGACTTTAACTACTCACTCTAGCTACCGCCACTTCATACTCTTCGGGGTGGTTGAGGTTGGCAAAGGCATCTTCTTCTTCAAACATTAGAAATTTTGTATTACTCTTTTTTAAAAGCTGCCCTAGACGGTGGTTGTTCTCTTTTATCATACTTTGAAATGTGGGTAGAAGTGAACGGTGGTAGATGCCGCACATAGGATGCGTTCCTGAAGCTGTTTTAGCGATGGTCGCATCTAACTCAGGGCTATCACTGCTCAGTAACTGTTTGATCTCTTCCTCAGTGACAAAAGGGGTGTCCACACTCAAAACAAAAACACGTTCGTCTTCCAAAGCATTAAACATCGCCTCAAAACCTGCCGTTGGGGCATGTAGCTCTTTAGCTGTTTGATCTTCAATAATGTTGGCTTCAAAATCAAACTTGTTCTCTTTTGCAGAGATATAGACAGATGAGAAGAGTTTTGAGAGTCGTTGGTATTGGTACTCTGTAAGAGAGTTGAACCCACCAAAGGGGAGTAGAGATTTGTCTTGTCCCATGCGAGAGCTTTTACCACCAGCGAAGATAACGCAGGGGATGGAAAAGAGTGGTTGATGTTCAGTGTTTGATGTTTGTTGATTAGACATAGGGTTAGCGGAGGTTATGAGAACCTCCTTAGATATTAGAGACTTGCAGGGTCGGTGATGAAACCAGTAATAGCAGAAGCTGCCGCAACTGCTGAGTTGGCAAGGTAGATGTTAGAGCTACGTGCACCCATACGTCCAACAAAGTTACGGTTAGTTGTAGCGATGGCTACTTCACCGTCACCCAAGATACCCATATACCCACCAAGACAAGCGCCACAAGTTGGGTTAGAGACAACACCGCCCGCATCGATTAGGATGTCGATGTAGCCTAACTTTTCTGCTTGCTTGAAGATCTTCTGTGTAGCAGGTGTTACGATAAGACGGGTACGACGTGCAACACGTTTACCTTTTAGGATCTCTGAGGCCATCTTAAGGTCAGAAAGACGACCATTGGTACATGAACCGATGAAGACTTGGTCTACCGCGATCTTGTCTGAAACAGCAGTACTTAAAGGCTTACCGTTAGATGGAAGTGAAGGGTAAGCAATGACGGGCTCAAGGTTAGCTACATCGATCTCTAGTACGCGAACATAGTTTGCGTCATCATCTGAGTAGTGGAACTTAGGCTCACGTGCAGGGTTTTTGTCCGCCATGAACTCCTTGGTGATGTCGTCAACCGCGATAATACCGTTTTTAGCACCCGCTTCGATAGCCATGTTACAAAGACTGAAACGATCGTCCATACTTAGTGTGTCGATCGTGCTACCCGTAAACTCTAAGGCTTGGTAAAGTGCACCATCAACACCGATCTGACGGATAACTTCTAAGATGAGGTCTTTTCCATAAACGTTTGGACGAAGCTCACCACTGAAGATGACTTTGATAGACTCAGGTACTTTAAACCAGTTGCCACCCGTAATCATTCCGAAGGCAAGGTCAGTTGAACCCATACCTGTTGAGAAAGCACCTAATGCACCATGTGTACACGTGTGAGAGTCAGCACCGATGATAACGTCACCAGGAACAACAAGCCCTTTTTCAGGAAGAAGTGCATGCTCGATACCCATGTCCTTTTCATCAAAATAGTTTTTAAGGTCGTGCTTGTAAGCGAACTCACGAGAGATCTTCGCTTGGTTAGCAGACGCGATGTCTTTAGCCGGGATGAAGTGGTCAAGTACGAGTGCAAAACCATCTGGATTAGCAAGTTTCTCCGCGCCACTCTCTTCGAATGCTTTAATAGAGATCGGTGTTGTAATGTCATTACCGATGATCATGTCGATGTCACAACGGATAATCTCGCCAGCGTAGACCTCTCTGCCTACGTGTTCTGAAAATATTTTTTCGGTTATAGTCTGTCCCATAATGAGCCTTTTTCATACAAAATAGTGAATGAGAAGTAGGTACTTCTCTAATAATGGCGCGATTATACCATCTTGGTGCTGTCTGTTTTTTGATACAATTGAGAAAGAAAAGGGATTTAGATGATTCAAGCTGTATCGCTAGTGAAAAGTTTTAACAAAATCAGAAGAGTAGATGAGATCTCGTTGGATGTAAAACAGGGCGAGATTTTTGGTCTTCTTGGTCCTAACGCCGCAGGAAAGACGACGGTGATTCGTATGTTGTGTGGGATCATGCAAGCAGATGCTGGAACAGTGAAGATCAATGGTACTTCCATAGAAAAGGCAAAACATGAGTTTGGTTATGTGGCGCAATATTTTGGACAGTACTCCGAACTGAGCGTCTGGGAGAACCTTACTTTTTATGCCTCACTTTATGGTGTAAAGGATGAAACACGTTTACTAAACTTATTAGAGCGTTACCAATTATCCCCATTTAAAACAACGCGAGCAGGGGAACTTTCTGGTGGCTACAAGCGTCGTCTTGCTCTAGTCTGTGCTTTGGCACATGATCCTAAAGTCCTCTTTTTAGATGAGCCGACGGCAGGGATCGACCCGGTGACACGTAAACTGCTTTGGGACGATTTTTATGCCCTGAGTGCTGAGGGTAAGACACTCTTTGTGACGACGCATTACATGGAAGAGGCAGCGCGTTGTCATCAGTTAGCCTTTATTGCAGAGGGGAAGATGATCGCACAGGGAACACCGCAAAGCATTAAGTCAGCACTTGGCGATGTTCATGTTTTTAGTGTTGATCTGAGTTATTCACCTGAGATGACGAGTGCCATAGAAGCAATAGAAGGGGTGGTCTTGACCAATCAGTTTGGCGAAAACCTGCATATCGTGACTGAAAAAAAGGTAAGCAAAGAGCAGCTCGAAGCAGTGATGCGTCGTGTCAAAGGTGAAGCGGTGCAGTTGTCACTTACAGAGCCGGATCTCGAAGATGTCTTTATCGCTTTGACACAGGGAGAGGCATCATGATCTGGACTATTGTTAAAAAAGAGCTTATTCAACTTCGTCGTGATCCACGTCTAATGGGACTCATTATTGTCATGCCTCTAGTGTTAATGATGCTCTTTGCTGTTGCCTTGAAACTTGAACCCAAGAATGTTAAGATGGCCTACTTGGATGAGGACCGCTCCTTTTTCTCAGAACTTATCAAAACGGGTCTCTGGAGTGATGGGTATTTTCAGATGTATGAGGTGCCTGATGAGAAGGCGATCATAGAAGAGATCCGAGCAGGCCGTGCGAGTGCAGGTATGTATATTAAAAAAGATTTTTCTGACTTGTTAACGCAGAACAGACAGCCTCACATCACCCTTTATGTCGATGGAACCATGCCCTCTTTGACTACTGCCATGAAGTACAACTCCAGTGCCGCCACCGATGCCGATGTAACGAATGATATGTACTTTTTGGATGAGAACGATACCACTACGGTGATAGCAGACACTCCGTTTATTATGGACACGGAAGTGCTTTTTAACCCAGACGAGAAAGAGACTTGGTTCTTCTTACCGGGGGTTATCGGTACGCTCATCATGCAGATCGCGTTGATCTTGACGGGCATTACCATTGTGCGAGAGCGTGAGCAACATACGCTCGAGCAACTGTTTGTCACACCGATCTCAAAGGCTAGTTTTATTATTGGCAAATTACTGCCATACATCGTTATAACCCTGATCGATTTCTACTTTATCCTTGGTGTAGGGTGGCTACTCTTTGATCTGCCACAACCCTCTTCGCACCTGCTACTTTTTGCTTTAGCTGCCGTTTATGTAGCAGTGATGATCTCGCTAGGGCTTTTCATCTCTCTTATCTCCCAAACCCAACAGCAGGCGATGTTTGTGGCTATCTTTATTATTGTCCCCTCTATCTTGTTGTCAGGGTTCATCTTCCCGATAGAAGCGATCCCCGAGGTAGTGCGTGCTTTTAGCTATATCATTCCCTTTACCTACTTTGTGGAGATCATACGGGGACTTTTGGTCAAACATACCCTCTTTATCGATCTTTTACCGGCATACGGTGCTCTTTTTGGCTTTGTGATTGTGTTTGTAACTGCGAGTATCTTGAAGTTCAAACGGACACTTTAACTTAAAATGAATATTGTTCATAAACTGAATTAAGTTCAGTTTAATGTTTTAGGGCCTACAATTCTTTATTAATAGAGGGAGAATTATGTCCAGATTAAACAGTGAACTCAAGAACATGAAACGCACCTTGATCTTAGAGAAAGCGGCTGAGATGTTTGAGATTCATGGCTATGAAGAGATGAAGGTCTCTGACTTGGCAAAAGAGGTCGGGGTGAGTGTCGGTACCATCTATGCCTACTTTACTTCAAAAGAGGGGCTTTACAGTGCCTGGGTTTTGACAGAGATTGAAGCCGCTTATGTCATGTTCAAAAAGCTCTTTGAACAAGATCTCTCGTTTGAAACGATCTTAGAACAGTCTATTGCGCTAAAGTTTGGCGTGATGTCTCAAAAACGAAAGTCCCTAGAGAGTGGGGTCTTAAACAACCCCTTTTTCTTCGAATCTCAGCAGATAGCCCACAAAGATGCTTTTGACAAACTCTATTCGCTCTACATCGAACCCATAAACCAGCTCAAAGCAGTTGACATTGACACGATGCAGTTAGTTTACATACTCAACTCTATTGGTAATGCCTATATGTTACGTTGGATAGAGGGCGACATAGAGACACTTGATGACAAGGCAAAAGAGGTCACTGCTATCTTCTTGTCTATCTTGAAGGGGTCGTGATGCGCCAATTACTATGGTTACCACTACTCTCACTCTCACTTTTTGGTTCTGAACTAGGTGCTTTAATCGAGAAGGCGCAGAGTAATGAACTTGTGGATGTTTACAAGGCGAAACTGACCTCTTCTCAAGTAGC
>JAJRVE010000124.1 GCA_024277445.1 Campylobacterales bacterium | reverse complement strand
GGTGATCTTGTCGAAGATGATATGGGCACCTTTAAGACCTTCAGGTGCTTCTGCTTGAACGTAACCTGCGTGAATAGTAATTTTTGCACCCATCTGCTCCAATGCTTTAAGGTGAAGGTCAATAGGACGTTGACCGATAGCACAGCCACCAGGAAGTGAAACTTCACAATGGCCAAAACGTGAAAGTAGGGGACCGAGCACTAAAATAGATGCACGCATGGTTTTTACGATGTCATAGGTTGCTTTGGTGTTGGTCAGACAACAGGTGTTGATCTCAACACTGTTTTCGTCTGTAAAGTTGAAAGTACCACCAAGGTTTTCGATGAGCTTTAGAAGGGTTTTAATGTCAACAACGGCAGGCATGTTACCTATTTTGACGGTGTTGTTCGCAAGGAGTGTCATTGCGATGATAGGAAGGGCGGCATTTTTTGCGCCAGAGATCTTAACAGTACCCTGAAGTTTGACGGGGCCGGTGATTTCTAAGTAGTCCATATTACTCTTTTATGGGCTAAGCCCTTTGAATATGGAAGTATAAAACAGAGTAGGTAAAACTTAGGTTTATCTGTATGATATTTTTATATATTAACTGTATAATCATAAATATGTAAAAGGAAAAAGATGAGCAGTGCATTAGAGCGTCTAAAAGAGTTAACCTCGAAGATATCGAGTTATGAGTTAGCACGTAAAGAGAACATGCGTACCCTTGCGGATCTCTTTGTCACACTGGACTTGACTGAAAAAGTGGGTGAGTTTCATGACATCTTTGAGTTTAAAGCGATTAACCTTTCTGGTATCTCTCTTGCTGAAGAGGACATTGGTACGATCAAAGAGGGGAAATACTTGCAGATCATTGGTATAAAGTATGACAAAACAGCCAAGGTCAAAAACCGGAACATTTCATTGGGCTATTATGGTCGTGTAGAGCGTGTAGACGAGGCAGTTCGAAACACGATTGTTAAGTTTATTATTGCATGGCGTTTTGAAAAAAGCTTTCGTACCCTTGAACACTATTACACAATGCTAGAAAAACTTCCCAAACCAGAGGCGGACAGTGCTTCTTTATCTTGATCTAGAAACGACAGGCTTAGAAGAGAGTGATCGTATCTGCGCTATGGGGTTGATACTTCAAGAGGGTGAGCGTACACAGGCCTATGAGAGCTATCTAAAACCTGAGCGCAAAGTAAGAACAGAAGCGATGGCAGTACATCACATCACAAATGAGATGCTCCAAGATGCTCCCTCTTTTAATGAGAGTGAGATCGTTAAACTACTGAACCTCTACAACAGTGAAGAGAACATTCTAGTCGCACACAACATTAACTTTGAGCTTAGTATGTTGGCAAAAGAGGGACTGTTATGGAAAGGCGGTATCATCGACACATTGAAGTGTGCACGTCACTTAGTCGAAGAGATAGATCGATTCTCTTTACAGTACCTTCGTTATGAACTAGGACTGTACAAACATGAAAAAGAGCAGGCAAAGACCTTAGGGCTAGAACTTCAGGCACACAGTGCCTTGAGTGATGCCTTTCATGTTAAGCTTCTGCATACGTACTTAAACGAGATGAAAAATGATGACGCCTTGATGGCCTTGAGTATGGAACCTGTGCTTATTAAAAAGTTCGCTTTTGGGAAGTATAAAGATCACTACTTAGAAGAGATAGCTATGAATGACAGTGGCTATTTACACTGGCTGCTTTCGCAAAGTATTGATGAAGATCTTGAATACAGTATAAAACACTATTTGTAAGGAAACAAAGATTATGGCAAAACCAATAACTAAAAACATCGTGGCGGGTAAGTTTAAAGGTAAAAGGTTGCAATTACCATCTATGGTGACGACACGAAGCTCTAAAAGTATTGTGTTGGAGTCATTTTTTAACACTTTACAGTTTGATATCATCGATGCAAACTTTGTGGAACTCTTTTCAGGGAGTGGTTCGATCGGGCTTGAAGCCTTGAGTCGTGGTGCAAAACAGATCTTTTTCATGGAGCGAGATCGTAATGCTTTGAGTGTTCTAGAAACCAATATCGCGCAGACAGATCCAAGTCGTTGTGAGATCATTCGTGGCGATACTTTTAGTAACATTGGTATGGTTCTTAAACGACTAAAAAACATGGAAGAACCCGCTTACTTTTACATCGATCCACCATTCTCCATCCGTGAGGGGCATGAACGCATCTATGACAACATGATAACTCTCATTGAAAACTTGCCTTCAGAGCTAGTGAGTATGATTATTGTGGAACATATGACGGGGTTGGAGATTCCAAGTACTTTAGGTGCATTTGAGCAGTTAAAGTCAAAAAAGTTTGGTAAAACCTCACTTACTTATTATGGCGTGGCTGATTAATTCGTAAGTATAGTTCTATTATACTTTCAAATACAACATAAATTATTTACGACGGAAATAGATTTGAAACTGATTACTTATTTACTAACCACTATGTTGATTAGCGCTGTTACTTTGCAGGCAACTCAAAAGAGTGAACTTGTACCCCTTCCTAAACTTACGGTCGTTGAGAAGCCTGTTCGTGGTGATAGTGAGAGCAAAGAAGCCTTCATCAAACGTGTTCAACTTTTGCATACTGAACGCATAAAAGCGGTGTTCCCGATACAAAAAGCTTTTCGCTTAGCAGTGGAAGATCGTAACAAACGCCTACTTCGTGGTGAAAAAAAGCAGAGTCCTTCGCTTGTTGATCCTTACGATCCTCTTTTCTTGGCTTACAAAGATGTTCATAGCTTACGTGATGTTAATGGTGATCTCTCTACACTTTTAGCTTCCAAACAGAAAAAGTTTCAAGATGGTAAAGCTTGGCTTTTTCTAATCGCTATAGAAGATTACCAATACACTGACACTGTTTTGTTCGCACGTAGAACGGGTGAGATCGTTAAATCGACTTTTCAAAAAAAGTTGGATATCCCTGATCGTAATATTGTTGCACTCTACAACCAAGAAGCGACGATTAAAAACATTAGCACGCAACTGCGTCAACTACTACGACGTGTACAACGAAACGATGTAGTCTACTTCTACTACTGTGGACATGGTCTGAGTAATATAAGTGGTGAGCAGTTGATTCTGCCGTATGATGGCATGCCTGACTTTGCTGACAGTAAAAACAGTTTGAAGATAGAGCGTCTTTATAACAAGTTTTTGAACTCGAAAGCACTTCGTACTTTCGCTTTTGTTGATGCTAGCTTTAATGGTATTACCGATGGTGTTCCCATTATTAAAGGTCTTGAAAAACTTAACATGCGCCCACGTGCGGAGGGTTACCATAAGCGTCTGAACATTTTAAACAGTGCTAGAGCACAAGACAGTGCTAATGCTTATTATGCCAAAGAGTACCGTCTTTTTAGTTACTTCTTAACCAAAGAGGTCCTCTCAAAGCCACAAAGTGCAGGTGAACTTTTTGACAACATTAGAACAAAAATCCGTAAGATATCGAGTGAATATGGTGAAGCGAACCTGCAAGAACCAGAATTTTTTGGATACCGTGAGCTTACGATTCAAAACTAAAAAGAGTCACGATTACTATCTCTGATTAACTATTGTAAATAGTTATAACTTGAATAGTCTCAAGATATACTTTCACTCTTTAGCGCTAAAATTCTCTTATTTATAGAAATTTTGTGTAGAATTGATTCGAACCATTTTTTATGCGTTACGAACATTAGCCTTGCGCTGTTGTAATAAGAAGAGTATATATGAAGAAAATCTTAACATTGCTTATGCTGGGTGCACTGTCACTCATGGCGGATAATAATCGCACGAATGATTACGTCCCCTTAGATATATCGGGTGTAACCTTTGAAACGATGGCCTCGTTTCCAAGTACAGAGAAGATCCCTGTTCCTAAATTTACTGCTTTAAAACCACTCAAACAAAAAAGAAAAGAATCAGATGCTGCTTTTTTGGTAAGAGTTAAGATGGCGACTGCCGTCCGTCAAGCTGAAACCTTCCCTATACAGCAAAAATATCGTTCAGAAGTCTTACGTCGCAACAACGTTGCAAGTACTTCGAAAAAAGAGTTTGATGTACTGGTTCAAGATTATAATTTAAAACTGCAAAAGTTTCGTAAGTTTATTGATTATGATGCCAAAGTTCATGGCGGTAAACCCGTCTCTCAAAACTATCCAAAGCTACAAAGTGTGAGCCTGAAGTTTGATGACTCCAAACAAGACCCAAATCTTAATGATCCTTATCTTCCGTTAATCACGGCATATGCACATAAAAAGTTCAGTAAAAAGTATGATGCGTTAGAGAAGCTAACCAAACGTACGAAAAAGATCTATCCTGACTATAAGTCTTGGCTATTTGTTATCTCTATCGAAGAGTATGCTCAGGCAGATAGAGTTCTTTTTGCGTCACGTACATCTAAGATGATGATCAAGGCGTTTCAGAAGAAGCTCGGTATTCCAAAGCGTCATGTTATTGTAGTTGAAAACGAACAAGCAACCGGTAAAAACATCAACAAGCAACTTGAGAAGATGATCAAGCGTATTCAACCAAAAGATTCGGTCTATTTCTACTTTGTTGGTCATGCGATGTCCGGTCCATCGGGTAAAAACTACCTTGTAGCCTATGATGGTTCGGTTGACATGATGAGTCGAGAGGGCCTTGTCGGTATGGAACGTATCTATAACGCTTTTCAGCGTTCTAAAGCGGCACGTACCTTTGCTTTTATTGATGCAAGTTTTACGGGTGTGACTGATGGCATCCCTCTTCGTAAGGGAGAGACATCTTCATCTCCTGTAAAAAAGACGAAGTATCATAAACGTCTCAACATTATCAATGCTGCCCACCGAGACCAGATGGCTAATGCTTATTTTGCTAAAGGTTATAGACTCTTTAGTTACTTCTTGATCAAAGGTGCACTTGCAGACAAAGAACAAGATGCTGGTGAGATGTTCGATACCCTTCAAACAGAGATAAAAAGTATCTCAAAGAGTTACGGTCCAGACTTTGAACAAGAACCAGAATTCTTTGGATATCGCAATCTTGCGATGCAGAAGTAGAGGTGGTGATGATGAAAAATGTAGTAATTATTTTAATGTTAATTGCCGCTTCTCTTTATGCACAAGAAGCCTCAACAGAGTCAAGCGAAAAAAAGATCGTCAAGAAAGATGGTATAGAAGTCTATGCTACTCCTAAGGATGAAAATGAAACGGTTGACGAGAGTGAAGAAGAGGAAGAAGTTGTTTGGGATGTAACAGAAGACTACAACTTAAGTGCAGAGTCTGACTTTTATCTTTATGCCGCGCTACGTGACTACTCAGAGCTAACAGACTGTGAAGAAGACGCCCAAGACCAGATGGCAGATGAAGCGATGGCTACAGTGGACCTCTGTCCAACGCGTAACATAGATATACGTCTTGGTCATCCTATAGAGATCAAACATGTGCAAGTAACAAGTCGTAAATTGACAAACGATGAATGTAAAGTAGAAGCAACGTACACCCTGACAACCTTACCCCTTGAAGAGATGGCTGAGATCGATGCTGTTTGTCAAGATGAGTATGATGGTTATGGTGCCTCGTTAATGCTGCAAGATGGTCTGTGGCAGGGATTGCAGCTGAGTGTTGGCATAGGTTCATCAGGCGGAGATGTTGGAACGATGAAAGGTGACTTTATCTCTGTTCTTTCAGGAGGACAAACGGATGAGATGGAATATAAATATGTAAGTTCAACTATGCTGACTACGGATACTATGTATCTATACAAATTGCCAGTGGCAAACTTATATGTTCTTGGTGGTGCTGAACTAGGCTGGGTAAATCAAAAGACCAATACGTTAAAAGCCAACGAGATTAATCTTGCAGCTGATGCTGTATATGATGGTGGAAGTCCTTATATCTTTCGAGTAGGTTTCTATGGAGGAGTTGGGTACCGTTTTCATATGAAGTATGATATTCAATCCCATATCGGATACCAGTTTCAGTATCTTTATCGAACCTTTAGTAATGGTGAGACGATAGAGGGTTATGCCAATAATATTGTCTACTCGATTCGTGGTGCTTACCATTTCCATGAAGCATTAGCTGGTTATATTAAATTTCAAAGTAACTTAGATGCTGTTAACAGTTCCATCGGTCTGACCTATGAGTTTTGGAATTAAAAGAAACTGCATTAAGTACGTGAATTTAAAATAGCGTACGCTCCTTCATTGAAAAATATTTATATATATTGTTTCATATATTGATTATTGAAGTTGATTTATAAGAAACATATCCTCTGATTATGATAGTCTTCATAGTGTGTACTATTAGTTTTGTTTATTCTATAGATAGATAGTTTTAACCAAAGATTTAGGCTTATTATGTGATATTAAAGTGATATCAATGAATAATTTACTACATTTCTATAATGTTTTGTAGTTTGATTATCGGATTTTAATACTTATCTGAGGGTTTTACATGCATTTTTTTAAACAATTTTTAGTTGCCATAATATTTGTCGTTACAAGTTCTTTTATTGTCGGTTGTGGTGGAGGTGAAGCTGATTATTCTCTAGAGCAAGTTAGAAATGCTAATGTTGCAGACCTTATCCAAGGTGACATTACTTTTATCACACCAGAGACGCTCTATGTAGACCAAAGCAAGGCTGTTATAACGACTATCCAAGCAGATACGAGTAAAAATATTACTTATAGTATTGTAGGGGGTAACGATAAAGATCTCTTTACCATCGATAATCGTACAGGTGACTTGGCCTTTATCGCTACTCCGACTTATAATAGTGTGGGGTCTAATGAGTATGAGGTCATTGTTGGGGTTACAACCGCATCTGGAGAGCTGTCTACCTTACATATCCTTGTGAGTGTTGCAGAAAATATCAATACGATCAAACCAATTGTTGATTTTGCAGTTAACAGTATCGATGCAGTGAGTGGTACGGCTGTCATCACACAGATACAGGCACGTCCAGCTAAAGAGAATGACTACCTTAGCTTTAACATCATTGGTCAAGATGCAGGCAACTTTAATATAGATAACAATGGTAACCTTGTCTTTAAATCGCCTTTACCAGACTTTGGGAGTACGCCAAACAAAATTTATACGATCGCTGTTGAGATCATGGATGGTAATGGCAATCTTACGACTACAGAGCCTATACAAATCCGACTAGTAGGTGATCGAAACCTGAGACGACCAGTCATTGAGAGTAGCACTTTTAACGTAGTTGAAAATGCTCTTGGAAATATGCAGATCCAGGTTAAGACACTTGGCACAGGTGTTGTGACAAAATATATATTGAGTGGTGCAGATGCATCTGTGTTTGTACTTGATAATACAGGTATACTGCGATTTAAGGCAGCGAAAGACTTTGAACTTGGTCATAACAGCTATAGTGTGAGCGTGCAGGTAGAAGATGACAAAGGAAACTTTAGTGACTTAAAGTCTATTCAGATAAACGTGGTAGATGTAGATGAAGGTTATACGTTTGAAAGTATTGCTAATGTTACTGTTTTATCAGGAACACAAGCAGTAACACAAGTAAACGCTACTTCTAATGTGTTGCAAGATGTGACGCGTAAATATACTCTTAACAACTTTCAAGATATCTTCACCATCGATGACAATGGCACGATCAGCTTTATTACACCAGCACAAGAAGGTCAGAGTTATGATCTGTCGATTGTAGTAAAAAGTTATGCATCTGGTACACAAGACCTTATCAACGGCTCTAAGACGGTCAGTTCAGTCTTTAATGTAAGTGTAGTTCAAAACCCAAGCCTTATTGCACCAACGATCAGTTCAGGGTATTTGACATCGACTAGTGTTACTGCACCTATTGATACAACAAAAGTGATCACAACGATTGATGCTTCATTTGGAGCAGGTAGTGATGCGACTTCTTTAAGCTATAAAACAGTTGGTGAAGATGCAGTTGATTTTGAAGTCGATAGCAATGGTAATCTTCGTTTTAAAAATGTACGTAATTTTATTGTAGGTGGAGATAACACTTATAGGGTTGCGGTAGAAATAAAAGATGACAATGGAAATGTGACGATGACAGATGTGATCACAATAGAGTTGTTACAAGATCCACGCGAGATCGCACCTATTATTAGTATTACTACCTTTACCACGCCAGAGAATGGACTAGGTGATATAGCTATAGCTACAACAACGCTAGGTAGTGGTAGCGTAGAAAGTTATGCTATAGTTGGTGGTGCTGACAGTAGTCTGTTTAATTTAAACAGTAATACAGGCCATTTAAGTTTTAAAGCAGTACCAGATTTCGAATCAATAAGTCATAGTAATATATACAAGGTGAATGTAACAGCAACAGATAGTAATGCCAATGTAAGTGATATTACAGAGTTGACAATTACCGTTTCTGATGTGGATGAAAAAGTAACATTTACATCTCTTCTACAATTCAATACAGTTGAAAACAGCCCACTTAATGCAACTGTAGCAGCAAGTTCTTCTGTCGCAAATAGTAATATAACATACAGTATTGTAAGTACAGAATTTACAATAGACAGTGTGAGTGGTCAACTACATTTCATAGGTAATACAACACCTACTTATGATACGCAAGACAACAGCAACAATATCTTTAACATCCAAGTAACTGCACAAAGCCAATTCAATGGTTCAGAAGCATTAAGTCCAGTTATCACAATTACTATATTACCTCAAGACAGAAGTATACATTGGAATGTGACTCCACAAGATAATACGGCAACATTTCATCCAGATGGCTCTCTATACCTCAATCAAAAGAGTTCGACAGATATTAGTGTCCTTGCTACTTCAAGTGTTGATCCTGTCATGACTTACAGTATAGAGTGTAATCCCTCAAGTGTTTGTCTTAACAGTGATGGTTCACCAATTTTCAGTATTGATCCAAATAGTGGCTTAATGAATATCAAGTCTCCAGCATATATATATAGTGCCGATCCAGAAGATAATACCTACAGAGCTACGGTATTTGTTGAGGCAGACGACGGATTTAGTACAACAGACAGTATTGCGGGTGTGATGCATGTTAACCAGGAAAATGGGGTACCTCTGTTTGAGTCTCCTTCAACTTTTTCTGTAGATGAAAATAGCAAAACAGTAGGCACCGTTCATGCTGCATTACCGGCTGTAGTTGGATCTTCGTTGAAGTATAGTATTGTAGGTGGAGCAGACAGTAGTCTGTTTAGGATTGATGAACTGACGGGAGAGTTATTGTTGAATAATGCTGAGGATTTTGAAAATCCGACCAACAGTAACAATCGATATGAGGTTATTGTTCAGGCAACGGATGTCAATCCACAAAACAATTTAAATGTAGCAAGTCAGACAATTATCGTGATTGTGAACGATGTAGTACTTACTTTTGATAACAATACAATCTATGAGACAGCATCAGATGGATATCGTACATGGAGTTGGATTAAATGGAAGTACTATATAACAACAACAAACTTGCAAGTGACTGCTGCAACAACTGCGACTAGTGGGACATGGGCATATAGTATCATATCAAATCCAGACAGTAATATATTTTCTATAAACTCTTCAGGAATGCTAAGAGTGGATGCACCAAGATACAGCGGTGATCAGGATTTCTACTTACAAATTCAGGCAATAGATGAAAATGGATTGACCCGTGTTGATTGGTTGAAAGTAACTATATTAGATGACTAAAATTTTGTTTAAAATACAGTTTGCATTGTACCAATAATATATAACAGAATTTACTTCTAAAACCTCAAACACCCCTAAAACAGGGTGCTATTATCACTCTTATTTGTCTTACTTATCATGTAAAAACAAGTGTGTAAAAGTGATAACCTAAACACTACAAGTTACTCGTATTAACAACCTATTTGGTTTATCTGTGTCATATTAGAAAGAGATGGAAATGAAAGTAGCGTTACTTTCCACACTATTTCTACACTTTTTTTAAGTATCTTAGTATTATAAAGGATTAATATGCATAAGTTAAAAACATTTTTATTATCACTACTCTTAGCAACAGTTACACTTTTAATTATAGGGTGCAGTGGTGGTGAGGCTGACTATACTCTAGATGAGGTTAAAGCTAGTCAAAACAAGATTATTTTTCTTTCAAGTTCTTATGTCACCACTGAAAAAAATGATATTACTATCCTTGAGTTGAAAGTACGTTCAGATAGTAATGTCACATTTACAATAGTCGGAGGCGATGAAAAAGATTTGTTTGCCATAGACCAGACTAATAATATACTGACTTATGCAGGTACCATAGATAAGAATACTGCATTTACAGATCCATACTATATCAATAAAATCGTTGTGAGGGCAGAAAACCTAGGTGGTACAGTTGTATCACAAGTCATAAGTATACAAGTGGTAGACAACATTAATGCAATCTCACCTACTATTGTGCCAGGTTATATCACTACGCCAGTAATAGTTCATGATGATCTAACAACATTTACAACTATTGAGGTCAATAATCCAAGAGCACCTAAGACATCAATAATTTATAGCCTTTCAGGTAGAGATAGTAATCTTTTTACAATATCTGTTGATGGCGAGTTGAGTTTAATAAGTACAGTCCCATATGATCCTTCTAATCATATATTTGAAGTTGAAGTCACGGCTACAGACTCTTTTTATGCGACCTTAAAAGATAGTACTGGGGTTATTACTGTCACTGTTGTTGAAACAGCAGCTGATCTTAAACCAGCAATTATTTCAAGTCATTTTGATTATCCTGAAAATAGTACCGCTCCTATTCAAATAGAGGTACACTCAAACATCCCAGATACACTCAGATACTCTTTAAGTGGTACAGATGCTTATTATTTCAAGGTTGATTCAGTAACGGGAGCTCTTACATTTGATGTCTACTATGTGCTTCCTAACTATGAGTACCCAGAAGACAGCAATGGTGATAATACATATGAGCTTGACGTTATTGCTATAGATGGAAATGGGAAAAGTGATCAAAAAACCATTACAATTACGGTCATAAATGTTAGTGATGCTCCTGCTGATATTATGTTTGATAGAACTAAAGATATATCTCTTTCTGTTAAAGATAAATCTGCACTCTCATTTTTTAATGAAAAATATGATGAAAGTATATTAGCTAATCCATCACCAACAAATGGAGACTTGACTTTTAGTATTGTTAGTATTACCAATGCAGACTCAAAAGTGTCATTCAGTCTAAGTCAGTATGGTGTTTTAAATATTGATGTTGGTAATACAAGTCCAAGTACAATAAATGTAAATATAAAAGTAGAAGAGATACGTGGGGAAGTAAGCTATCAAACACTTAATGTAAATATAACTGAGTAAATGTTGTTTGACTAGTGCATGAATTACTTATATGTTAAATATATGACCATGATTTTCTCTTTAAACAATTTTCTGCTATATTAGAGAAAATTATAAAAGTAAAGTATTTTATGGAGGAAGGTGTTGATGGTTATGATTAAAAATAGTTTATATATTAGTGTAGTGTTATTCATAGTATCTCTCCTAAATGGTTGTAGTGGTGGTGAAGCTGATTACAATCTTGAAGATGTAAATCCAATTTATCATGGTAACTTTATAGACGAAGCAGTTGAAGGCGTAGAGTACGTTCGTTCCAATGGCGAGAATGATGTTACGGGTCGAGGAGGTCAGTTTAACTATAAAAGAGGTGAACTTATTACTTTTTATGTTGGTGCACTTACTTTGGGTACGTCTGTTGGTAGCAGTGTTTTAACACCACGTGAACTGGCACATGGCTCTCAGGTTATTGAAGATAACATTGTGAGTAATCGTGTCCGACTTTTGTTGGCACTCGATAGTGATCCTAAAATTGGGATTCAAGTTAGCAGTACGATGCGTCAAAAAGCTAAAAGCTGGGAAAATAGTATAGATTATAATCAAAGTGAGGTAGACTTTTCAACAGAAGTCGAACAGGTGACTAATGGAGATATAAGTGGAGCAGCTTTGCCATCTAAGGATGTGGCTGACACTCATTTTAGAAAGACGTTGACTTGTGCGTACAGTGGTGCATATCAAGGGGCATGGGATGTGGAAAACTCGAATGAGACTAGTGGTTATGTAGGTGTTATGATACAGGCGAACAGTACAGTTGTTCTGATCGGTGAAAGAGAAATCGATGCTCAAACTCGTAGTATTACCTATGTTGTCGGACAGCATGATGTTAATGAAAAGGCATATACTTTTAATCCAGATGTTTATTATTATTTTGACAGTACTGCTAATAATGGAGATGGTTCATTAGTATCAGTAACAAATGACATTAATATCAGTGGAAATGGTATCAGTCAGGCATATGATCATATAAAAGGTTCATTTTTTGATGGTAGCAAAACAGGAAGTTATGAGGTCAGACGTGCAGACGCCAGCAGTAATGCAGCATATCGTTTTACCGGTTTTGGCTGGAATAACGCTGGCGGATTACCGATAGGTATGGTTTTTATGGATATTGACCCTGATGGTAAAGTCTCAGGTCTGATTCACTATATCCCAGATACTTCGATACAACCTCATTTACATGGAAGTGTTGATTTTATGACAGGTGATGTTAATATAACTGTAGATGCACCAGATCAGAATATTTTGCCACCGCTTTCTAAGGTAAACGGTACTATTAATTTTAATGATACTTCAACACCATCCTCTCTGACTTGGAATACCCTCGATGATAGTCCACTGGGAAGTGTACAACTTGACGGCTGCCAACTTCAAGCGATAGACTAAACTTAGCCACACTTTGATATAGTTCTTGAAACAGTTGAGGTAGATGATGGCACACTTTCCTAAACTAAGTGTTATAACACTTGGTTCTCTTTTTATCTTTATTTTTTTAGGACAATTCCTTTACACGCAAAGTCCATTTGAACTGCATAAAGAAGCCATCCTTTTGGCACCATCATCACTCTTTCCTTTAGGGACAGATCGTTTGGGACGAGACATCTTGGCACGTCTGATCGAAGGGGGTAAAGTTTCTCTGCTTATTGGTATAGGCAGTGCCTTTATTGCCTCTTTTGTTGGCTTGATGTTGGGGGCGACTGCGGGCTATTTTCGTGGTAAGGTTGATAAGACCTTTGTCGTCATGGTTGACCTCTTCTTGACCTTCCCTACCTTTTTTCTTCTTTTAGCGCTTGTGAGCTACATAAACGCTTCTGTATGGGTACTTATACTCATTATCTCCATCACAGGATGGATGACGACGGCACGACTGATACGTTCTGAGAGCTTTGCCATCACTTCGCAACCCTTTATTAAGATCTTGAACATAGCAAAGGTGCCTAAGTCTAAGATACTGCTCAAGTACTATGCGCCACTCTTAGCACCTATCTTTTTTGTTAGTTTTACCTTTGGAGTTGGGGGTGCGATCTTAGCGGAGTCGGGTTTATCTTACTTAGGCTTAGGTATTGTCGCACCACAGATGAGTTGGGGAACCATACTTAGTAATGGTAAAGAGGTGTTGGACATCGCTTGGTGGGTGAGCTTTTTTCCGGGTATGATGATCTTTTTGGTGACGTTTTCATTAATGAACATCGCCAACTACCTACAACAACTTAACAGCAGTAAAGACCTTAATTAATTTTAAATTTTTAATGATGAATGCTTAATGTCGGTAGGCTTGTTACACAAGCTTACATTGTATGAAAATTAAAGCTCACAACGTGAGCACACCTTCATTCAGCATTCAACATTATTCCGCGATAGGATCGTGTACTTTCCATCCAAAGATCTTACGGTACATCACACCTTGGACGATCATCATCAGTGGGATCGTCCAGATGAGACCAATACCAAACGGTAGTGCACTTAAGACGATCAAAACTACCATCGTACCATTCACACCGGCAATGGTGAACCAATGCTTAGTGACTGCCTGACGGGAGACTTCCATTGCACCCCATATGTCTAGCTTTTTATCCACCATTAAAGGAAGCGCAAAACTATAAGCGACGGAGAGGTAGATACCCGGTAGTAAAAGAAGTGCGAAACCGACATAAGTAAGTAGTGTGATGAGTATAGAGGCAAAAAAGAGGGGCCAGACCAAAACATAGTAGTTAAAGATGGCATCAATACGAAGCTCTTCATCATTGGCGCGAGCGTAACCCAACAGTAGCACCCCTAAAGAGAGTGGGATGGTTACCGGTGAAGCGATCCATCCTACTAAGGTGTCGATAGCCAAGCCTTGTACGAACTGGTCTGCATCGTAATAGGGCTGAGCATCTAGAAAGAGAGAGACAAAACCTGTTGCTAAGGTAGCGAGTACTGCGTAGATAAACATTGCACCGACTATTTTTAACTTAGCTCCTGCGACTTTTTGCCACGCTTCTGAGAGGACTTCACCTACGGAAAATTCATAGCTTCCAGTAACAGCTTTCTCTAATGATCCTTGATCGTCATACATTGTTTCATCTTTATGTTAAAATTTGAGTTATATTAACATAAGAGACGTGAATGATACAAGTTAAATCCTCTGGAAACATCATCTTAGTGATTGCTGCCATAATTATAATACTTGGTGCGTTCAAGATGGCGGCAGTTATCGTAGTGCCTGTACTTTTAGCAGCTTTCATCGCTATTATTATCTCCCCTATCTATACGTGGCTGATCAAACGAAAAGTCCCTGCTGCACTTGCTCTATTAGCCGTTATTATGGGCTTAATGGTTATCTCCTCTTTAGTGGGGATATTGATCGGAAGTTCGGTGCAGAGCTTTAGTAGTAACTTACCACTCTATGAAGCACAGATGCAGATGCAGTTAGATGTTCTTAGAGCGAAGCTTAATGGCTTAGGCATCATAGATGGCGAAATAGGCTCACTTTTTAACCCAACATACTTGATGAAATACTCAGCTACCGTTTTAAAAGGGGCTGGTTCCATCGTAACCAACAGTTTTATGATTGTGCTGATTATTGCGTTTATGTTGTTAGAGTCAACCAACTTTAGTAAAAAACTTGAACGTGCTAAGGGGCATGGTAGTGCCATGATACAGATCGATGAGGTCTTTACCAAGATCAAACACTACATGGCGATTAAAGCTGTTATCTCTCTGGTCACAGGAGTACTTATTACTCTTTTACTACTTATGTTTGGTCTTGACTACGCCATTTTGTGGGGCTTTATAGTCTTCTTACTGAACTTCATTCCTAACATCGGTTCTATCTTGGCTGCAGTACCTGCTGTTTTACTTGCCTTTGTTCAACTTGGGCCCTTTGGTGCTTTAGAGATTGGAATTATCTATCTTATTATCAATATACTGATAGGTTCGATTATTGAGCCAAAGTTAATGGGAGCAGGCTTGGGTATTTCGACTTTGGGGGTCTTCTTGTCATTGATATTTTGGGGTTGGTTACTTGGACCTGTGGGGATGTTACTCTCTATCCCGTTGACGATTACGATTAAGATTATGTTGTATAGTCAAGAGCAAACGAAGTGGTTAGCAGTCCTAATGTCAAACTCAAATTAAAAGTTCCAGCTGCGGCGTGATTTGCACTTCAGCTCACCACTCCACGCACACCAGTGCGCTATCGGGATCGCTTCAGCACAACTCACACCACATCTGAAACTTTTAATGACGGGGTAACTTGTTTGGGATGGCAACTTTTCGACGAGCTGGGTCTGCCCCTTCGGGTATCGCCGTCGTTGTGGTTGCTAGCTTTTAAGCAGTTCAAATACTCCGTCATTCCTGCGTAGGCAGGAATCCAAGAGTTTTAACTTTCCAACAACTTAAGACATTCCTCAGATGAACTGCGTCATCTTCTTAACACTTAACACTTAACACTTAACACTTAACACTTAACACTTAGCAGATCACATGTCCCACAAACTTACTCATGTTGTCCATGATCTCTCCACCGCGTCTGAAGCCTAAGCCACAGGCTTCGTAGGCGAAGAAGACGCCGGCTTGGTATTTGTTGCCTTCGCCATCTTTTGGGAAGTCGACATACTCTTGGTAGATGGGGCGGTAGTTTTCGTAGGGGCCATCTGTTTGTGCCAATACTTTGCCATCTGGATCTACGATCTTGGTGTTGGCACCTTCTCGACCAAAGTGACGTTTTTCAACGTACTTAACATTGAGTGGTTCATCTGAGGTGTGGAGTAGGTACGGGGAGTCAGGGAATAGTTCTGACAAGACCTTTAGCATCCCTTTGGACTGGAAGAGCACCGTGTAGGCTGGGTTCAATATAATCGCGGCTTGCTTTTGCATGATCTCATTGAGTACGACGGCAAGTTCACCCTCATCACTACCTATGTCTTCCCAAGGATAGAGTTTGAACCAGTATTCGTACTCCATGGCGTTGGCATCACTGATGCCTGTTTCATCAAACTGTACATTTTGTAAAAACTCAAAACCGGTAGTGAAGCCTGTATCGGTTGCTATTTGTTGAAGTAGGCGAGTGGTGATCTCCTCTTCATCTAAGCCTTCTACACTAGAAAAAAGGATCTTCCAACCATCATAGCGTTCATCAAAGGTATCGACATCATCAAAGAGCGTAATAAGACGTTTAAAATTTGCCTCTATCGCTTTATAGATGTCATTAAACTGTTTGGCATCGTCCATACCATTTGCTTTTAGTAGCGCCCATTGGACGACAGCAGTCTCAAAAAGACCAGTAGGTGTGTCTGCATTAAACTCGATGAGCTTGATCGCTTTACCATCGATACCACCTGCCAGATCAAAACGACCATAAATGTGCCAATGTACATCATTTTCCCATGACTTCTTGATGGTCTCTACAATATTAAAAGGGATGCCAAGTTCAAAAAAAAGATCATTCTCAATGACATGTTCCGCAGCTTCGACATACATGTCATAAAGGGTATTAGCTGCTTCGTAGTAGGCTTCTGCTTGAGCTTGGGTGACCTGAACGAGTTGGTCAGCGACATACTTCGTACCATCTTCATCGGTGTGCCAGCTAAAGCCTATCTTTTCGAGTTCTTCATCACTAAGTGGCGTGACACTTTGGAGTTGGAGCATCGATCAACCGCCAAAAAAGCTACGCCCAGATGAGCTGCTTTTTTTAGACCCACCAAAGAAGCTTTTTTTAGAACTTGACTTTGAAGCACTCTTTCGACTTGAGGCACTCTTGTGATAGGCTGACTTGTTAACCGAGTTAGAGTGCTTCTGAAAGTTTCTATTGCCCATCAAAGCGTTACCGATCATGTTACCCATAAGTGAACCTGCAGCAACCGCTAAAATGGTTCCAGCTAGTCCCATACCTGGAGAGCTTGATGGTTCTTGGTTAAGTTCAGACTGTCCGTTTTGTACTTTTTGGTATTCTTGTTCGGCTAAAGTACGCATCTCATCTTCGTTCATAAAACGCTCCACAACACGACCATCTTCGTCACGTTCACGGATAATAGCGCGAGAAGGTCCTTCTGTTGGCATCTCTTCTACAACAATATACTTACCGTTTGGCTGTTGCTCTATGACTAAAAAGCGGTTTTGCGCCTCTTGTTCTTGTTGTTGCGAACAGCCTGTGATAGTGCTCATTACAAGTACTCCCATACTGCCTAAAAGTGCAGCCGATCCGATAGTAGCGATATGTTTCATTATGGTCCTTTTAGCGTAACTGTTTACGCCTTATGTTGTTGATTTTGTATATGGTGGATGACTTACCCTCAAAGAGTCCCCGAGCATCTTCTATGACGATGTCAGCATGCTCGATGGCAAAGCCTCTCTCAAAGCATTGCTCTTTTGCATTGGCAGAAGTACTGTAGAGCCAGCCGTGTTGTTTAAGAAGATCATGGTGCTCTCCCTCTGCGACAATACGAATAGCACGGTTATTGATGACAAAGGTTCTACTCTTAGCGCGTCGTAGTGAGTTTTTAAAGCGATGTGGAACGCGACCACCGATTTTAGTGTAGCTACGCAGGCTATCAAAACTCTGTATAAAAGGTTTCGAGGGGTCTCGCTCTTTAATAGCTGCGAGTTTAGTAGCGTCTTGAGAGAGGAAACCGACAGTGGTGTCGGTCTGTGCCAAAATAACAGAGTGCATTTTAGTTGTTGAGGTACTCTTGCAGTGCTTGTGGTTCGTTCCAGTTAGGATCTTCCATCTGTGCTAAAGCGTCTATAGCAGAACGAGCAGCACTTAGTGTTGTAAAGTAAGGGATGTTCATTGAAAGTACGATCTGACGGATAACAACAGCATCTTTTTTAGAGGTGTTGTTGTCAGAGGTATTGATGGCCATAGTGATCTCACCGTTTTTCATTGCATCTTGGATGTTTGGACGTCCTTCAGAGATCTTAAGTACCAGTTCACAAGGGATGCCAGCTTCTTCGACAATCTTCTGAGTACCTTTGGTCGCAAGTAGCTTGAAGCCTGCTTTATGTAGACCTTTCGCGATCTCAGGAGCATGCTCTTTGTCCATGTCAATGAAAGATAAGAAACATGTTCCCTCTGTTGGGATGATGTTACCTGCCGCCATCTGTGCTTTAGCAAAACTTTTTCCGTAGTT
>JAJRVE010000123.1 GCA_024277445.1 Campylobacterales bacterium | reverse complement strand
CCTGCTCTTTACCGTGTTATTGATGCCAATCTTAACCGACTTAAGGAGGGTGTGCGTGTAATCGAAGACATTGCGCGTTATGTTCATAACAACAAAGCCTTAGCAACAAAGCTAAAAGAGATACGCCATCAAAGCCGTATTGACGACATACAGAACCTACTTAGCTCACGCGATAGTGTGAATGATGTCTTACGGCCTACCGTTGTTAGTGAGATGAATAGAGATAGCTTAGAGAGTATTGTCATTGCCAACTATAAACGTGCGCAAGAATCCTCTCGTGTCTTAGAAGAGTTGTATAAGATCGTTGATCCCGAGCTCTCTGAGAACTTCAAGTCACTACGATATGCGCTGTATCAGCTTGAAAAAGAGAATCTTCTAGCATCATAGCCGCAACAGCTAGTTTTTCAGAAACACCACTTCAAACTCTAAATAGTTTAATGGATACTCATTCATCAGTTTCTTCATCTCTTTAAATCCCAAAAGATTTCGATTTCCACTCACACCACTTCGCTTGATGTAACGAAACATCTCTCGTACTGAGTCAAACTCCAGTTTGTACTGCACGATTTCTACCTCAACATTAAAATGACGCTTAGCAATGGCAATAATCTCTTCACTACTTCGTAACAGTGGTTCTACGCCTGCTGTCTCGAACATACTCTTAAAGGTACTCCCACTGAAGATCGCTAAAGAAAGAGGTCTTTTGAGTGAGGCAATATTACTAAAGACTTTGTCCAAGTCTGTTGCCCACTGAAGTGCAGATGCAGAGAAGATACGATCGAAATGGTCAAAAGAGAGTTGATGAAAAAGCTCTTCATCATTAAAATCGCCGTAAATGCACTCAACCACTTCAACATTATCACCCTCTTTAGGATGAAGTTCCAGCATACCCGGCGCAAAGTCAACCCCCACAAAATGCTCTAAAGACCACTCTATCGCACTAAAGAGCGCCCCTTTTCCACAACCTAGGTCTAAAACATTGCTAGGGCTGTCCTCTAAATCACTTATGAGCTTTTCAACGACCTTCTCTTGAATGATATTATAGTTTCCGTATTGATCCGCATATTTGGAAAACTCGTTTTGTACCTTCATCGGCGATTAACTATCAAAGAGAAAATAAAGATAAAAAGTAAGGTCAGAACGATCGTCGCACCGCTAGGAAGCGAGAAGAAGTAAGAACTACTCATCCCTACTATCACCGCTAGCAGAGAGAAAATCAGTGCTATGAGTATGGTCTTAGCAAAGCCTTGTCTGAAACGAAGCGCGGCTACCGTTGGTATGACCATCATCGCTCCGATAAGGAGTGTTCCTACAATACGAATAGAAAGTGCGATAATAATAGCAACGATACTGACCAATAAAAAGTTAAGTAAGTCCACCTTAATCCCGCTCGTACGTGCCACTTCCTCATCATAGGCGATAAAGTAAAGCTCTTTGTAAAAGATGCCCAGTAGCGTTAACGCGATCACACCAAACACCGACATCACAATAAGATCTTCTTGTGTTACCGAGAGGATAGAACCAAAGAGGTATGAAAAGAGTGAACTGTTAAAGGCATCGGCTAAGGAGACGATGATTACCGCTAGTGCTAAAGACCCCGAAAGGATGATGGCTAAGACAGAGTCAGAATAGAGGTGGAAGTTACTTCTAAGGTACTCTATCGTCCACGCACTGACTAAGGCGGCTATTACCGCTATCCACAGCGGGTTTGTCCCGGCGATGACACCAACAGCCACACCTACTAATGCCGAGTGCGCTAAGGTCTCCGTAATCATAGAGTAACGACGAAGTACAATAAAAGAGCCACTAATAGCCGCTAAAATAGCAATAATGATACCGGCAAGGAAAGCACGAATCATAAAGTCGTATTGGAACATCTCTAACATAGCTGCTCCTTGGGAGCAGGTAAATGGTGAATGGTAAATGGTAAATGGGATAGTGGTTGGTTATATACTTTTGTCACTCTACGCTCTCCCATTTGAAATTTACTCTTTTGCATTTTTATTATGTCCTGAAGATCAATGGTGGTGATGGTTATGAATCAGGTGAGCATCTATGCCATAAAGTGCACTCATATCATCACAACTGATTGCTTCTTTTGGGTTGTTACAGGTCAATAGCGTTTGGTTGACAGTAAAAAGTCGTCCTATATCATCTGCTATCACTCCAATGTCGTGGGTAATAAAGATGATGGTCATGTTCTCTTCCTCATTTAACTCTTTAAGAAGTTTGTAAAAACGCTTTTGAGAGATAACATCAACACCTGTGTTAGGTTCATCCAAAATCAAAACTTCTGGCTTCGACGCCAAAGCTCTCGCAATCATAACGCGCTGACGTTGACCACCGGAGAGTTCACCAACTAGCTTATGCTGAATATCTAGAACATCCATCTTAACCATAGCCTCATTGATAGCATCATTATCAGCTTGTGTAGCACGACTAAATAGGCCTTGTTGGGCGATGCGTCCCATTTTAACCACTTCTAACACGGTCGCCGGAAAGTTCTGGTCAAGCTGTGAAGCACGTTGTGGAACGTAACCCACCTTATACCAACGCTTAAAACGACTTAACTTCTGTCCAAACAGCTCTATGCGTCCCTGCGTTGGTTTTTCTAATCCTAGTAAAAGACGGATCAAGGTTGTTTTACCCCCGCCATTTGGACCGATAATCGCACAGTAATCACCTGGCAGGATCGTTAGACTTATATCTTCAAGGATCTTCTGCTCGTTTGCTGTAAAGGAGAGGTTCTTCACCTCAAAGATGGGCGAGATAAAGGTCATTGACATTGCATCGCCTCTGCAAGTTTGTCTAAGTTAGCATACATACCATCTTCATACCGTATACCTTCTGCCGCTTGGTTTGCCGTAATGTTCGCAAGTGGTTCTAAGTAGTCAAGACGGATATGGTTCTCTTTTGCCAAGTTTTTCATCAATCTATCACTGACAAAGGCCTCAAAAAAGAGAACATTAATCCCTTTTTCTTTGATCTGGTTGGCTAGCTTTGCCATCGTCTTAGCATCTGCAAGTGCGTCAGGTGAGAGACCCGTTAAGGCCTCAACCTCAAAACCATAACGAGCTGAAACATAGCCTAAGGTGTTGTGATGCACGATCACTTCGTGAAGTTTACAGCTTTTCAATCGCTTTTTATATGCAGTGTCTATCTTACTGAGTCCATCCATATAGACTTCTGCCCTATGTAAATAATCTGCTTCATGAGGAGGATCAAGCTTTATCAGCTCTAGGACTATCTTATGTGTTAGTAACTTCATATTGCCGATGTCGAGCCAATAGTGTGGATCAAAAGCACCATGATCATGATCTGCTTCTTCATGAGCTGTCACTTTTTTAAGATCAACATACTGACTCATGTCAAGCATATTTGCTGATCTTGGCAGTTTCTTTACCCATGGTTCAAGGGATGCACCACTGTAGAGAAAGCGGGTACTCTTTTGGATCTCAATAATTGTCTTTGGTGTTGGCTCAAAACTGTGAACTTCAACACCAAAAGGAATCACCATCTCAACATCAACTGCTTCACCACCCACTGCTTTGACTATGTCATATAAGGCAAAGGTACTTACTACAATCTTGATCTTATGATGACTTGTTTCATCACGCTCTTGCATCAAAAAAAGTGCCGCAACAAATGACAATAAAATGACGATAAGTAAGACGACTTTTTTCACATAAATCCCAAGATAGAGCTATAATAGACTCTTTAATACGCTAATTATACCCTACTCATTGTGAGAGAAAATATGTTTTCAACTTTTTTCGCTATAATTCGCCAATTATTTTTTAACAAGGTCTACCAAATGACAGGCATTTTGCTTATATCTCAAATCGTTTTAGTAGTGATCATCGTGATCGCTGTTTTACTTCAAAAAAGTTCAAGTATTGGTCTTGGCGCATACAGTGGCTCAAATGAGTCTGTTTTTGGTGCTAAAGGACCAGGTAGTTTTCTTGCTAAAATGACCTTTTTCTTCGGTTTTTTATTTGTGGTTAACACCATCACACTAGGTTACTTCTACGCACAAGATAACAGCGCATCTGTTGTTGACAATGTAGAGATCTCAACAGATGTTGCTGCTCCAGCTGCTGCACCAGTTGCACCAACACCTGCAGAAGCAAACACAAGTAAATAAGATGACGCGTAAGCTTCTTCTACTTACGCTGCTACCCCTCTATCTTTGGGCCGATGCCCATCTCTTCGTTTTTCACCGTTTTGATGACACACGACACCCAACAACCAACACATCAACCCAAACTTTACGTGCTGAATTTGAATACCTCAAAAAGAATAACTATAAAGTTATCTCACTTGAACGTCTTTATAAGGCCTATAAAAATGGCGAGAGTATTGATGACAAATGGGTTGTCTTAACCATTGATGATAGTTTTAAAAGCTTTTACAAAAATGGGCTTCCTCTATTTAAAGAGTTCAACTACCCGTTCACTCTTTTTGTTTACGTGCAAGCAACGGTTGGTAATTATGGTGACTACATGTCATGGGAGCAGATCAAAGAGGCTTCCAAATATGGCGAGATCGGTTTTCACTCTTACGCCCACCCTCACTTGGTCTCTATGAGTGATGAGGCTATTGCCAAGGACTCGAAAAAGGGTATGGCGATCATGGAAGAGAAACTAGGCTACAAACCAAAATATTATGCCTACCCTTATGGCGAATACAATGGTCGGGTTCGTCAGCAACTCGAAACCTTTAACTTCGATCTTATCATCAACCAAAATGCAGGTGCTATCGATAAAGCAAGTGATCCACACGACTTGGACCGTACGGCGCTCACTGGTGCTAACAACATAAAAGTAAAACTTCGTACAAAAACAATGCCAACCACCTGGATTAATCCAAAAGATTGGCCAAAAAATGGTAAAATCACGACATTGAAAGCCACCTTACCAAAAGAGGTAAAAAGAATCGAGTACTATATCTCCGGCTATGGATGGAAGAGTGCCACGGTAAACGAAGGTAAACTCACCGCCAAAGTCGACAAAAAGCTAAAGATGCACCGTACACGTATCTTTCTAAAAAGTGGCAATCGCCAGAGCAGCTTAATGCTAGTAAAACCCTAAGGAGAAACAATGACAAACGATATAATTGAAGAATGTAAAATGAACATGGAAGGCTCAGTAGAGCACATGCACCACAGTTTTAAGACACTACGTACTGGTAAGGTAATGGTCTCTGTACTTGATGGCGTTAAGATCGACTATTATGGTTCACCAACAGCACTAGACCAAGTAGGTTCTGTTATCGCTACAGATGCAACTACTATCATCGTTTCTCCATGGGAGAAGCCTCTTGTTGCAGATATCGAAGCAGCTATTGCCAAGGCGAACATCGGTGTGAACCCAAACAGTGATGGCGAAAAGATCATCCTTAACTTCCCTCCTATGACGGTTGATCAGCGTAAAGAGACCGTTAAAAAGATGAAAAGTATGGGCGAAGATGCGAAAGTATCCGTTCGTAATGACCGTCAAAAAGCTAACAACGACATCAAAAAGCTTGAAAAAGAGAAAGAGATCACTAGTGATGAGTCTAAATCTGCTCAGGATGCTGTTCAAAAAGTGACTGATGGTTTTATTGCTCAGATCGATGAGACATTAAAGAGCAAAGAAGCAGAGATCTTAAAAGTCTAATTTCTAGACTTATAGATGAATGGGAAGTGGTAAATGGTAAATGCGTTCGTTAAGAGCTCATCCTTTCCCCATTCACGATTTACCATTTACCATTCACTTTTTCCCAAGGAAAACCAATGGACGTTAAAAAAATATACATGGATGCCAACGCGCTTTTAGAAGGCCACTTCAAACTTAGCTCTGGCAACCACTCACAGTTCTACCTACAGTCAGCAAAGGTTCTTGAAGATCCTAAAAATGCTAAGATCTTAGCAGAAGGTGTAGCTGAACAGATCAAGGCAAGCGGTCTTGAGATCGACACTATCTGTGCGCCTGCACTTGGTGGTCTTATTGCTGGTTTTGCTCTTGCGACAGCTTTAGACAAACGTTCTATCTTTGCTGAGCGTGTTGACAAGGTGATGACGATTCGTCGTGGTTTTGAGATCGCTAAGGGTGAGCGCGTGATGATCTGTGAAGACATCATCACGACCGGTGGTTCTGCTATGGAAGCCGCTAAAGCGATCGAAGATATGGGTGGGGTTGTTGTCGGTTTTGCCGCACTAGCTAACCGTGGTTTCTGTAATCGTCAAAACTCTGACGTCACTAAAAAGCCTAACTGTAAACTACCAGATGGTGTGCCGTTTTTTGCACTTGACGACTTTACTTTTGAGATGTACTCACCAGAAGAGTGCCCTCTTTGTAAAGAGGGTAAAAGTGAAGCGATCAAACCCGGTTCACGCGGAAACTAACCTTCAAGAGTTACTGCTAAGACGCTTCTCTTTCTGAGCGTCTTTTTTAACTCTACTTGCTCAAACTACAACTTAATGTCTCTTCCACCAAAATCTTTGCTACCTCACGTTTTGAATCAACAATCACACTAATAGGTAAGTCTTGAAGTGCCTTAATACCATCTAGACTTGACACTTTTACAACAAGGTTTACCTTAGGAGCATGCGCTAATATGGCTTCACAAATGGCCCGTTTTTTCTCTATGTTGTCTAGTGTCACAACCACTGCTGACGCTTCGGAAACATGAAGTGAGTCTAAGATAGCAGGCTTAGAGATATCTGCCCAGTAGATCTCTTCACCTTTTGAAAGTCCTTCGCGTACATGCTTTATGTTGTAATCTACAATGATACATGAAGATCCTCTAGCATGAAGTTTGTCGACTACGAAGTGCCCGACCACACTGTACCCACAGACAACTACATGGTTTTTACGCGCTTTATCTTCTACTTTTACCTTGGAAAGTGTTTGAGACTCTTCAAACAACTTGTCGGTAATAACACCAATTTTGGTGATAAGAAAAGGCGTTATAATCATCGACAAAACAACCACTAAGACCAAAAATTGCACCAGCTCCGCATCCATCAGCTGACTGCTACTGGCCAAGGCAAAGACGGCAAAAGAGAACTCACCCACTTGTGACAGCGCCAAAGCAGTTTTAAATGAAGTTCTCGGTGTCGATGTGAAACGCATAATACCAAAGATGAGCAACATCTTCGCTACCAATACAAGCACTAAAACACCCACAATATTGCCGACATGTTCTGAGAAGTAGAGTAGATCAATCTTCATCCCCACCGTCACAAAGAAGGTTCCTAATAAGAGATCTTTAAAGGGGGCGATGTCGGTCTCAACCTTATGGTGATACTTCGTTTCCGCAATAATCATACCGGCCACAAATGCACCAAGGGAGTAGGTAAAGCCGGCCATGTGCGCCGCCATCGAAGCAGCAAAGACGATGACCAAGACAGAACCCATAAACAATTCGTCCTCCATGGAGTTGGCAGAGAAGTGTAGCAGCCACGTCATCACACGCTTACCCACCGTAAAAAGCAATCCTATCAATAAAACAGCACTCCATGCTGTTTGAATCAAGATGTCAGAAATAGAAGCATCTTCTACACTCAAAAAACCAATAAGCAGTAAAATAGGGATTACTGCTATGTCTTGGAAGATTAAGATGCCCATAGAGCGTTGGCCATAAGGAAGGTTTATCTCTTTAGACTGTTTTAAAAAGGTCAAAACAACCGCAGTAGAAGAGAGCGCAAAGGCTAACGCAATAATTACACTCGCTACATTAGGAACATTAAAGACAAAGTGACTTATGGTATAAAACAACAGTGCCGTGATACCCACCTGTAACGCGCCATTTCCAAACACATCCATCTTCATGGTGTTGAGTTTTTGTAGTGAGATCTCAAGACCTATCGTGAACATTAAAAATACAATACCAAACTCACCCACCAACTCTAAGGTGTGCGAATCTGTCATATGCCGAAGATCGAAAAGATAGACAAGCACCGTACCAGTCACAATATAGCCGATGATCTGGGAGATGCCTAGACGTTTCAGTACAAGATTGATAATAACTGAAATACCCAAAGCAATAATTACATAAGAGAGAATATCCATAAAAAGTTCACTTTATTTTTTTGTATTATACCCTCTTATACAACACTTTTTTAACCGCCTTACTTCATAGGACTATAAGCACCACTTCGCTATAATCGCGAATTAATAAGTGCAAAATTATGGGAGATCAACATGACAAAATACATCTTTGTAACCGGTGGGGTACTCAGTTCTTTAGGTAAGGGTATCACCGCAGCGAGTGTTGGAACACTGCTTAAACATTCAGGTAAAGATGTTGGTATGTTAAAGATCGATCCCTACATTAATGTTGACCCTGGAACGATGAGTCCTCTTGAACATGGTGAAGTTTTCGTGACAAAAGATGGTGCAGAGACGGACCTTGACATCGGAAACTATGAGCGTTTTCTTGACACCTCTTTTCTAAAAACAAGTAACTTTACTACGGGTCAGGTTTACTCAAGTGTTATCGAAAAAGAGCGTTCAGGTGGCTACCTTGGTCAGACGATTCAAGTTGTTCCACACATCGTTGGCGAGATCGTTGACCGCATTAAACGTGCGGGCGAGGGCCATGAGATCCTTGTCGTTGAGCTTGGTGGAACAGTTGGCGACATCGAAGGCCTTCCGTTTATGGAAGCTATTCGCCAGATGAAGCATGATGAAGAGGTAGCGGGAACATTCTTTATCCATGTTACCCTCATCCCTTACATCAAGGTAGCAGGCGAGTACAAGTCTAAGCCTACACAACACTCGGTTCAAGAGCTTCGTCGTATTGGTATTACGCCACAGATGATTATTGCCCGTTCTGAAAGTGATCTTCCTAAGTCATTTAGAAAGAAACTTGCTCTTTCATGTGATGTCAAACAAGACAGTGTTATCTTGGCATTGGATGCACCAACCGTTTACGCTGTTCCGATTAGCTTTATGCAACAAAACATCTTAACACCAATTGCTAAAGAACTTGACCTCGGTGAGATCACGCCTGACATCGAAGCGTGGGAGTCGCTAGTTAAAAACATTGTCTCTCCTACGAAGCGTACAGTTGTTGGCTTTGTTGGAAAGTACCTTGAGCTTAAAGAGTCATACAAATCATTGATCGAGTCACTGATCCACTCTGGCGCACACCTCGATACGAAAGTTGAGATCTGCTGGGTAGACTCTGAGCAGATCGAAGAGCAAGGAGCAGAAGCCCTTCTTAGCGACTGTGACTCTATCTTAGTTGCTGGTGGTTTTGGTAACCGTGGTGTCGAAGGCAAGATCTTGGCAATTGAGTATGCGCGTACACAAAATGTTCCTTACCTTGGTATCTGTCTTGGTATGCAGTTAACACTTGTCGAGTACGCACGTAATGTTCTTGGTCTTGAAGATGCCAACTCTGTTGAGTTTAATGCAGAGACTAAAAACCCAATGATCTATCTTATTGATGAGTTCATTAATCAATCAGGTGACACTGAACTTCGTACACACACCTCGCCAATGGGTGGAACACTTCGCCTTGGAGAGTACCCATGTGAGACCAAAGAGGGATCGATCCTTCGTGAAGCCTATAACGGTGAGAAACTGATCTTTGAGCGCCACCGCCACCGTTACGAAGCTAACCCTGCCTACAGAGATGCCCTTGAAAAAGCAGGTATGGTAGTAACAGGTGAGTCTAATGGACTAATAGAGACAGTTGAAATCCCTGAGCATAAGTGGTTCTTAGGTGTTCAGTTTCACCCAGAGTTCACCTCACGTCTTCAGACACCAAATGCCTCGATCTTAGCATTTGTGAAAGCTTCTTTGGCGAATGCTACGAGTAATTAAGCGTTACTTTACGGCTTAATACATACTATTTGTCATTCCTACCTTCGCAGGAATGACGGAAATTTATATTACTTCCTTTAGGTTGTCCCATGACCACAACACCAAACGTCCCCAAACTCGACCTTGATACCCTTAAACGTAAACTAGACGAGCGCTTTGCCGATGGCTTCGCTAAACTATCTGACATTCCGGACCCTAGTCTGCTTTTAAATGCTCCTAAAGCAGCTAAACGTATCGCTGATGCCATTCGAAATAAAGAGCGTATCACCCTTGTCGGCGATTATGATGTGGATGGTGTCACCTCTACTGCTATCGTTACCCTCTTTTTTAGAGAGTTGGGGTATCCACTGACCACCATTATCCCAAACCGTTTTACAGATGGCTATGGGGTATCTCCCTCAGTGCTAGAGCGCGTGGATGCTGACCTTATCTTTACAGTGGATAATGGTATTAACGCCTTTGAAGCCGCCGAAGTGTGTAAGTCACGAGGCATCGACCTTATCATCACCGACCATCACACCCCCTCTGACACACTGCCTGATGTTTATACCATTGTTGATCCTAAACTCTCTGAGGACACCTATCCTTTTAAAGAGATCTGTGGGGCACAAGTTGCTTGGTTACTACTCGTACTTGTTAAAAAAGAGCTAACCTCTAGCATTAACATGGGACAGTACCTTCCCCTTTTAGCCCTTGCCGTCGTTGCAGATGTTATGCCACTCATCGGGATCAATCGTGCTATTGTTCAACATGGGCTTAAACAGATGATGAGCAGTGAGCTACCTGCCTTTGGCATCATCAGAGACTACCTTAACAAGTCCGTTCTTTCCGCAGAAGATATCGGTTTTCAGATCGCACCACGCCTTAACTCTGCGGGTCGTTTAGAAGATGCTAGCATCGCCTTAGAGTTTTTAACAGCAGAAAGTCCAGAGAAGGCCTTCAAGCAGTTTGAACTTTTAAATCAACTCAACGACCTACGTAAAGCAATCGAAGCCGATGTGACTGAAGAGGCCATCACGCAAGTCGAAGAGGGTCAAAATGTTATTGTTGTTTATGGCGAGGATTGGAACGAGGGAGTTGTTGGTATTGTTGCCTCTCGCTTGGTACACCGTTTTGGTCGTCCAGCTATTGTACTCAGCATAACAGAGGGAAGAGCAAAGGG
>JAJRVE010000122.1 GCA_024277445.1 Campylobacterales bacterium | reverse complement strand
GTTCAGCCGCCTCTTCTTCAGGGTCTTTCATAGTAAACTGAATAACTTGAAGTGTTTTGATAGTTTCGTACTTAATCACTTCAACAAGTTCCGTAAACAAGTTATATGACTCTTTTTTGTACTCAACTAATGGATCTTTTTGGTTGTACGCACGTAGACGGATACCCGTCTTCATAGAGTCCATCTGGTAAAGGTGATCTCTCCATGAGCTGTCCAAGGTCTTCAAATAAATCTCACGCTCGATAGAACGTTGCACATCTTCTGGTACTTGTTCCATCTTCTCTTCATAAACCGCTTTTAACTGCGCATCTACATTTTCAAGTAGTTCATCGTACTCTTTGTTCTCTAAAGCAAGAAGATCAAGGTCAAAGTTACACTCTTCTTTAATGCTTAGTACTAAACGCTCAAGGTTAAAGTCTTCACGTGTACCACCATCAAAGATATCAACACTGTTAAGTGTCTTCTCAACATACTCACTACGGATTAGTTCGATCTTAGACTTAATGTCATAGGCATCATCTAAAAGCTCATTTCTAAACTTATAGACGATCTTACGTTGTTCGTTAGCAACATCATCATACTCAACAATGTTTTTACGCCCCTCATAATGAAGGTTCTCCACTTTTTTCTGTGCTTTTTCAACAGCACGTGTCACCATCTTAGACTCGATGTACTCGCCATCTTCAACACCAAGACGTTCCATAATGCTCTTAATACGGTCACTACCAAAGATACGAAGAAGACTATCTTCGAGTGAAAGGTAAAAACGTGAACTACCTGGATCACCCTGACGACCTGCACGACCACGAAGTTGGTTGTCAATACGGCGATTTTCATGACGCTCAGTACCGATGATACACAGACCACCAAGTTCTTTGATCTCATCATTGATCTTAATATCAACACCACGACCAGCCATGTTTGTTGCGATGGTCACAGCACCTTTAGAACCTGCGTTCTTAATGATCTCACCCTCTTGTTCGTGGTTCTTAGCATTAAGTACGGTGTGTGCAATCTTCTCTTTTTTAAGGTATTCATGCAACAACTCTGACTTCTCGATCGAAGCAGTACCTACAAGAACAGGACGTCCAACTTTTGAGAGTTCACGTATCTCTGCGATAACTGCTGTAAACTTCTCATCTTCAGTTTTATAAATAAGGTCATTTTGATCTTTACGCGTGATCGGTACATTGGTCGGGATAGAGACAACATCAAGATCATAAATCTGACCAAACTCTGTCGCTTCAGTCTGAGCAGTACCCGTCATACCCGCAAGCTTGTCATACATTCTAAAGTAGTTTTGGAAGGTAATGTCAGCGAGTGTTTGCGTCTCTTCTTTAACAACAACGCCCTCTTTTGCCTCAAGTGCTTGGTGAAGTCCTTCAGAGAAACGACGACCTTCACTTAAACGACCTGTAAACTCATCAACAATAACGACTTCGCCGTTGTTAACAACATAATCAACATCTTTAACAAACAAGTAGTTTGCTTTTAACGCCTGATCCATGTGGTGTGAAAGCGCAGAGTTCTCAATAGCATAAAGGTTTTCAACACCGAAAAGGCCTTCAGCCTTAGTGATACCCTCTTCTGTTGTCAAAACAACCTTGTCTTTTTCATCAACCGTAAAGTCGACATCTTTTTCCATCGCTAATGCTACTTTGTTCGCACGCTCATAGTTTTCAAGTGTACGTTCAACTGGACCCGAAATAATAAGCGGTGTACGCGCTTCATCAATCAAGATCGAGTCAACTTCATCCACGATAACAAAATGGTGACCACGTTGTGCCATCTGCTCTTTTGAAAAGCTCATGTTGTCACGTAAGTAATCAAAACCGAACTCATTGTTCGTACCATAGGTAATATCTGCCTGATAACCGGCGATCTTAGCCATTGGATCGTGACCCGTTTCCAAAATCGTACCGACACTTAGACCTAAGAAGTTGTAAAGTGGTTCTAGTTCTTCAGCATCACGAGAAGCAAGGTAATCGTTCACCGTAACAACGTGAACACCCTTACCAACCATAGCGTTAAGGATAACAGCGAGTGTCGCCACAAGTGTCTTACCCTCACCTGTCTTCATCTCAGCGATGCGCCCTTCATGAAGCACCATACCACCTACGAGTTGTACATCATAATGACGTAGACCGATCGTACGGCTACTTGCTTCACGGGTAATGGCAAAAGAGTCGACCAAAACATCATCTAAACTCTTAGTGCCCTCAAGAACCTCTGCTTTCATACTTTCAAAAGCTGCTTTGAGTTCATCATCACTTAGTGCTTTGTACTGCTCTTCAAGTGCATTGATCTGCTTGACACGTTTTTTATATTTTTTAAGTTCACGGTCGTTTTTTGTACCAAATATTTTTCCAAAAGTTGCTTGTATCATGGTTGTTGTATGTCCACCTATTGAAGTTGTACCTCACTGACTAAAGACCAAATGCTCTCTGCAATAGATCTTTAGTCAGTGTGGTAGTTTGTGGATTATATCCCAGCAATGCTATGCTTTTCATGAAACCCCTATATAAGGGCGTAAACTCTCTATCATATTACTTAATATAATTCTCTACTGTTACCTCTTTATGGCTATAATACACCATAATTTTTCAAGGATCTTGATGCGAACACTATTAATGACACTCTTAACTATCTCATCACTTTTTGCTATTGGTGAGCACACTAACACCATGCAAGCTGACTTTACACAAACCATAACCGATGACAAGAACAAGACCATCACCTACAAAGGACATATGTTAGCAAAACGTCCTAACCTAGCCCTCTGGCAGTACAAAGAACCCATCGAAAAGAGTGTCTATATCACGGCGCACAGTGCTACTATTGTAGAACCAGAACTAGAACAGGCTATTGTTAAAAAATTAGACAACAGTATTGATATCCTTGCTATTTTAGCCTCTGCTAAAAAAGAGTCTAAAGCGCGTTATATCGCTTTTTACGATGATAAAGAGTATGTTGTTTTGATGAAAGGTCAAAAGATAGCCTCTATCACCTACCATGATGCTTTCGGCAATGTCGTCAAAATCAGCTTTAGTGCCCAAGAGATCAACAAAAACATTAATGACACAAGCTTTGATGCACACATCCCTCCTGACTATGATGTCATTAAAGATTAACTGCTTATCAAATCTCTATGACGGTTATCTAACGCAGAGTATGTACAAAATTACCCTCTCCCTTCGGGGAGAGCGAGAAGAGGCAACCTTCAAGCAGATAGATAAGTCGGCTTAGCTACGACTAGGCCTCATATCTCCCCACTCGAATCTCACCTCTTCTCACTCTCTTGAGTTTTTGGGTATTTAGTTGATGGCGTAATAAAGTAGATTAGCACTTGATCAAATAAGCTTTGGCTTACCTACTCCCTACAAAAACAATTATCTGATCAGTTCCTAATTGAAGTATTAGCTCGTGGACTCCTGCCTTCGCAGGAGTGACGATGTTGTGTACTTTTAACCATGCATTAAATACTATTAACATATAACCAAACATCCATATGTATTGCTAAGATAATCAATAGAATGTTACTAAAGGACTAAAAGTTTAAAGAGTGGTGTAATTGCAAGGGTCTGAGAGAGGAAGCGTACATCGGTACGTGACGAAGGAAGCAACGCAGCAAGTGCGCCGCTATTTGAACTTTTAGTTAGACAGGTTTGACGGTTACGCCATACTTCTCTTCAGCAATCTCACGCTTCTCAAGATGGTAACCTTCAATCTCATTAAAGTTTAGGTACTTGTAAACTGCATCTTCTTTACCCGCAAGTTTTGCAGGAACAACGTCCATGTACTCTTCAACAGTAGGGATCTTACCAAGCTTGGCACATAGTGCCGCAAGCTCTGCAGAACCAAGATAAACTTGAGTTCCCTTACCTAGACGGTTGTCGAAGTTACGTGTTGATGTAGAGAAAACAGTAGAGTCTACACGAGCAGACGCTTGATTGCCCATACAAAGTGAACAACCGGGAACCTCTGTCTGTGCTTGGATCTCCTTAAAGACATCGTAGTAACCTTCGTTGATCAGTTGCTGCTCATCCATACGCGTTGGTGGAACGATCCAGAACTTCTCAACAGCATTTTTAGTCTCTCCACGCATAACTTCACCTGCCGCACGGTAGTGACCGATGTTTGTCATACAAGAACCTAAGAAGACTTCGTCAATCTTAGTGCCAGCAACTTCACTTAAAAGCTTCACGTTGTCTGGATCATTAGGACAAGCAAGGATAGGCTCAGTAATTGTGTTAAGATCGATCTCGATAACTGCTGCATACTCTGCATCAGCATCTGGCTTCATCAATGTAGGATTAGCCAACCACTCTTTCATCTTACCAATACGACGCTCTAACGTCGTCTTGTCTTGGTAACCATCTTCAACCATCGCTTCAAGAAGTGTTACGTTTGACTTAAGGTACTCTTCGATTGGTGCTGTGTTAAGAAGAACGGTACATGCCGCAGCAGAACGCTCAGCAGATGCATCAGAAAGCTCAAATGCCTGCTCAGCTTTAAGATTAGGAAGTCCTTCGATCTCTAAGATACGACCAGCAAAGATATTTTTCTTACCTGCTTTAGGAACCGTCAAAAGACCCTTCTGGATAGCAACGTAAGGGATAGCATTAACAAGGTCACGTAGTGTGATACCTGGTTGCATCTCACCTGAGAAACGTACAAGTACAGACTCAGGCATAGTAAGTGGCATAGAACCTGTTACTGCTGCAAATGCAACAACACCAGAACCACCAGGGAAAGAGATACCAAGTGGGAAACGCGTATGCGAGTCAGCACCTGTTCCTACTGTATCTGGAAGAACCATACGGTTCAACCATGAGTGGATAACACCATCACCTGGACGTAGTGCAACACCAGAACGGTTTGCAATAAAGTCAGGAAGTTTGTGGTGCATTGTCACGTCTGATGGCTTTGGATACGCCGCTGTGTGACAAAAAGATTGAAGTACAAGGTCTGCATTGAAACCCAGTGCTGCAAGTTCTTTGATCTCATCACGTGTCATTGGACCAGTTGTATCTTGAGAACCAACTGTGCTCATTTCAGGCTCTACGTACATACCAGGACGAACACCAGCAAGACCAGATGCCTTACCTACCATTTTTTGTGCAAGTGTATAACCCTTACCTGTATCAGCCGGCTGCTCAGCAGTCAAGAAGATATCAGAAGCACCAAGACCAAGAACACCACGTGCCTTAGAAGTCAGACCACGACCAATGATCAATGGAATACGACAACCCGCACGTACTTCATCAGTAATCGTGTTCGGGTTTAGTTTAAACGTAGAGATACATTTACCATCTTTGTGCGCCTCACCCTTATAAGGGTAAATCGTAACAACATCGCCAGTTTCCATCTCAGAAACATCAAGCTCAAGTGGAAGTGCACCAGAATCTTCACAAGTAGCAAAGAAGATTGGAGCGATGATGCCACCAAGAACAACACCACCTGTACGCTTGTTAGGAACACCTGGAATATCAACACCCATGTGCCACTGAACAGAGTTTACACCAGACTTACGTGAAGAACCCGTACCAACAACATCACCAACGTAAGTGATCGGATGCCCTTTTTTCTTAAGTTCTTTAATCGTATCTAGTGGGTTTTCCATCTTGTTAACAAGGAACGAGTTCGCATGTAAAGGGATGTCTGAACGTGTAAATGCTTCTGACGCTGGAGAAAGGTCATCTGTATTCGTCTCACCAGGTACTTTGTAAACAGTGACTGTAATCTCTTCAGCTAGTGCTGGCTTAGATATAAACCACTCAGCATTTGCCCATGAAGTCATTACTTCAGTTGCTGCAGCGTTTCCAGCCTTGTGTAACTCTTCAACATCATTAAATGCATCATAAACAAGAAGTGTTTTGTTAAGTGCAGCGATAGCCGCTTTAACAACAGCAGTATTAGAAGAAGATAGTGCATCAATAAGTGGCTTAACATTGTAACCACCAAGCATCATACCAAGCATCTCAACTGCTTTTTCAGGAGAGATGCACTCTACTGTGTGATTCTCTTGTGCAAGGTCATTTAAAAATGCTGCTTTAACATAAGCAGAATCATCAACACCTGGTGCAACACGGTTAGTCAACAGGTCAAGTAACTCATCTGTACAGTTAGCCTTGATCAACTCGATAACTTCTGCTGTTTGCTCAGCGGTAAGTGGTAGTGGTGGAACACCTAGTGTCTCACGTTCAGCAACGTGAGCTTTGTAGTCTTCTAAAAATGCCATTGGATCTCCTGAATTTTAAGTTTCATAATTATAACGAAGCTTTTCCTAACAAAACAGCATGTGTTACAAATGTAAACACTATGTTTTTGTAGATGTGTATTTTTTACACGTTCTGATTAAAGTACCGTGTGTAGGGGTTATGAGGTAATAGTATGTAAATGACAAGTGAAGATAGTGCTACATTATTACACACATCTGCAACACTAAACTATGAACTCTAAAAAACAATAGTGACGTCATCCCTGCGCAGACCGATATCCACGCGTTTATAGTTACAAAAAGGCTTATGTTTGTGGATATCTGAATTGGTAGTAGTAACATGAAAGTCAATTAGCAACAAAAAGTTTTGTGCTCCTATATCTTGTCTAGAGACTTCCAATTAAAGTAGTCATATCATTTAGTATCATACCTAAAATAGGTATTTAGTAAAGTTTAACAAAATAGGAATTTTATTATTGTTTCCAAACTTCTGCCTGTACAACAATGCTTATTTCATCTGCAATAAGCGTCAATTCACCATCCGTAATATTACACTGCAAGTCCATACCACGCTTGACGAGTAGTTCAAGGTCGCCCTCTATTTTTAAGAAGTAGACTAAGAGGTTTTTAAAACGCCCTAAGGTCTTTTCAGCCTGCTTCCACCACGAAAGCGCACTACCCTCAAGATAATTATAGATAATTACTTTATCTGAACGACCACAGGCCTTACGGATACGTTTCTCATCAGGTTGACCAATGTCGATCCAAAGATCGATATCACCACTGAGATCTTTCGCCCAGACATCAGGTTCATCGTCTTGTGAGATCCCTTTACTAAACTCAAGTTCTTCACTAGCATTAAGTGCAAAGGTGATTAGACGTACCATTAACCGAAGATCACTCTCAGAAGGGTGTGTAGCCATAGTAAGGCTGTGTTCAGTATAGTAGTGTGTATCCATGTTAGCGATGTTTAGGTTACATTTATAGATTGTTGAACCAACTGCCATTTATATCCTTTTAGCTTCATTATCACGTCTTTCAACGCTCTTACGGTAGATCATGATCTTCTTAGCTATCTCAGCACTATAACCCTGCATCGAGCCTTGTACCCATTTAAGATACGTTGTCGGCACATCGCCCCAGGTTTGGCCTTTATACTTACCAAACCCTATCACTTCATCCGCTTCTCTAGGTTTTTTCAGGGTTGTTGCACTCGTAGCAAACACATCTACAACTTTTTGCGGTTCGAGTATGGTGACATCAATATCAGAGAGTTTGAAGATCTGTAAAAGGTACTCAACCGAAGCACGCTTACGAATGGAAAAACGTTTAAGGTCTTCACGAAAAAAACCGCCTCGACCTTCTGAAAATTCTATGAGCAGTTGGATGTGGTATTCATCAAGTGCATCAAAGTTCTTGATAACGAAGTCTGCCATGTTTGCTTTTTGGTAAAGCTCTAGCCTTATCTGCATTATCCGCCGACGATCTCACGGTTACCTTTAGCGTTTGGAGCAGAGAGGATGCCATGTGCTTCTAACTGTTCTATGAGGTTAGCAGAACGGTTATAGCCTATCTGTAACTTACGTTGCAGATAAGAGATAGAGGTCTTTTTGTCTGTAATGATGATCTGTTTCGCCTCTTCAAAAAGTTCATCTTTCTCATGCGCAACACTGTTAACATCAGCTTTCGCTGCGGCAGTTGCCTCATCTTCTAAGAAGTCATGGTCATACTGCGGTGCACGTTGTGCCTTAATGAACTCAACAATCTTCTCGATCTCTTCTTCAGTCGCCCAAGGTGCGTGCAGACGAACAAGCCCCGTTGAACCTGGAGGCGTAAAGAGCATGTCACCACGTCCAAGTAGTGACTCTGCACCCATCTGGTCTAGGATGATCTTAGAGTCGATCTTCTGCCCTACTCTATACGAAACACGAGATGGTAAGTTCGCCTTAATCAGTCCGGTCACAACATCAACCGATGGTCTCTGTGTCGCAACTATAAGGTGGATACCACAAGCACGTGACTTCTGCGCTAAACGTGCAATAGAGTGTTCCACGTCCTTACCACTTGTCATCATAAGGTCAGCAAGTTCGTCAATGATTACAACGATATAAGGGAAGTGCTCACCACCTACTTTTTTGACTTTTTCATTATAGTTTTCGATGTTCTTAGTGCGTGACTCCGCCATCAACTCATAACGACGTTCCATCTCATTG
>JAJRVE010000121.1 GCA_024277445.1 Campylobacterales bacterium | reverse complement strand
TGCACTTCTTGCAGGTGGACTCTGGTTAAATATCGCGACTAAAGTGGGTGCTCCTGTCTCTACAACACACTCAATTGTCGGTGGTGTTATGGGTGGTGGTATTGCTGCTGCTGGTTTTGGCATTGTCTCTTGGGGAACGATGGGCAAGATCGCGGCTTCATGGGTTATCTCACCGGTTCTTGGTGGTATCATTGCTGCTGGTTTCTTGCTGACCATTAAAAAGACGATTCTTTACAAAGAAGATCGCCTTGAAGCGATGAACAAGATGGTACCCATCTATGTCTCTATTATGGCCTTTGCTTTTGCCACCTACTTGACGCTTAAGGGTCTTAAAAAGATCTGGCCAAGTATTGTTGATACGATCAATGCTATCTCTCCTATAGCCATGGAAATGACGAAAAAACCAACATTGACACATGGTTTGATTATTGGTTTGATTGCGGCTGTTATAACGTTTATTGTAGTTAAGCCTCTTGTCAAAAAGGCGTCTGATAAGTTAACTAACTCTGCTAAAGATGCTAACTCCCTTTTTACCATTCCACTAATTTTTGCTGCAGCACTACTAAGTTTTGCACACGGTGCGAATGATGTCGCAAATGCTATTGGACCTTTAGCTGCTGTTGCTGACGCGGTTCAGAGTGCGGGTATCTCTTCAAAAGCAAGTATTCCTCTTTGGGTAATGATGGTTGGTGCTATTGGTATCTCTCTTGGTTTGGCGCTTTATGGTCCAAAACTTATTAAGACGGTTGGAAGTGAGATTACTGAACTTAACCAGATCCGTGCTTACTCTGTAGCAATGGCCGCAGCGATCACAGTGATCATCGCATCTCAGTTGGGGCTTCCTGTTAGTTCAACACATATTGCTATTGGTGGTATTTTTGGAGTTGGCTTTTTACGTGAGTATCTTTCTGACACAACCGAACAAGAGCGTATCGAAGCAGAAGAGCAGCAACTTCAAGAAGACAAAAAGCAGAAGAAAACACATAAAATGGAGCTCAAAGAGCTTAAAGCTAAGAGTGTTAAGAGTGATGAAGACCGTAAGCGTATTGATGTGCTTAAAGAACTTATTCTTGAAGAAGAAGAGCGTATTGCACATGAGAAGAAGCATCTTAAACGTGCTAAAAAAGCAAAATACGTTAAGCGTAGCGCGATCATGAAAATCGTCGCAGCATGGATCATCACCGTACCAGCAGCAGCAATCCTTTCAGCTACTATCTTCTTTATTATTTCAGGAATTATGTCTTAGACTAACACTCCTTTTTAACTAGCCTCTTTATAAGAGAGTTAGTTGCTCCCTCTCAAACAAATATATTTTAATTTATCTTGAAGTGGTACAATCTTGTATCGTTAATATTTGAGGATGCTTTAGATGAATAACATTGCTATTTTATGCTCTGGCGGAGATGATATCTCCCAAAGAAAAGAGAACTGTTTCTCTTTTTTTGGGAGTAAGGTAATATCAATAAAAACCGTCATAGACAGAGGAGAAGATAGAAATGGGTAACATTGCTATATTATGCTCTGGTGGAGACGTTTCCGGTATGAACCCTGCCATCAAACACTTTGTCGAGTATGCTAAAGCCAAGGGTCTATCGCCGTTTCTTGTTTATGATGGCTTTGAAGGTTTGATTGACAATAAGATCGTTCCTGCGAGTTATAAAGATGTCAGCGGCATCATTAATCGTGGTGGTACGAAGATTGGTTCTGCACGTTCAGAGCGATTTCATGAAGCAAGGTATCGTCAACAGGCTAAAGATAATCTTGAGGCATTACAAATAGATAAGTTGGTGGTGTTAGGTGGTGATGGTAGCTTTAGAGGGATGGCGAAGTTCTATGAAGAACATGGTATTGCTTTTGCGGGGGTGCCTTCTACGATAGACAATGACATTGTAGGAACTGACTACTGTTTAGGAGTGGACACTGCGCTTAACATCATTCGTGTCTCTCTTGACGCCATACGTGACACAGCCTCGTCATTTAAACGTGCCTTTGTAGTTGAGACGATGGGGCGTGACTGTGGTTACCTTGCGCTTGTCTCTGGTTTGACCTCAGGCGCAGAGTTAACACTAATACCCGAAATAGCGTATGATCTATGTGGTTATAAAGAGAAGTTCAAAAAAGAGTTGTTAGAAGGTAGACGGTACTTTCTAGCGGTTGTCTCTGAGGGGATTAAGCAGTCCTCACAAGAGATAGCTACTTGGTTTGAAGAGGAGATCGGGGTGGAGTCACGGGTGAGTGTTTTAGGACACATCCAACGTGGAGGAAACCCAACAAGTCGTGACAGATTGATGGCATATCGTTTTGTCCATTTCGCGATTGATGGTCTATTAAGCGGTGAAAATGATAAGATCTGCTGCTTTAGTGATAGTCAGTTAAACTACAAGTCAATCGCCGATGTTGCCCACAAAGAGCATCATATTGAACCTGCTTTGATGGAGTTAGTGGAGTCTACTACGTTACATTGTTAGTGTTCTGCTTTTCACCAACTTGCTCTTAAAGTGCTATCTCCCGAGCATCACTCCGTGTTCCTTTTATAGGTTTGTTGGAAATCCCACGTAGACTATAGACAAAAGAGATCTTTGGCTCGTCACTTACGTTTTTGTTGGCATAATGGAGTGTCTTGGCATGGAAGAGGACGAGATCCCCTTTTTTGAGTTCAAAATGCACCCGTTTTGCAATAATCTTCTGGTTTTCAGGGAGATCTTCTCTAAAGGCAGCGTTTTTATCAAACTGTTCGGGTGTAAAGCTCATTTTGTGGGTGCCGGGGATGAACTCTAAGAGACCATTGTCAAGGTACTCGTCACCTAAACTTAACCAAACACTTAAGAGGTTGTCGTTTTCAAAATGCCAGTAACGGATGTCCTGATGCCAGGTAGTAATCGAACTAACATGGGGGAGTTTGGTCATGATGGAGTTGTGGTGAGCGAGCAGTAAGACAGGCTGTTCACCTATAAGCTGTTGCAAGACAGGACGTATCTTGGGGTTACTCATCCATTCAGCGAAGAGAGGTTCTCTGTCATAAACCTGTCTTAGACGACGGGTTGTTTTAGCACCACTCTGCTTTTGAAGGTACTCCTCTTCACTCTCGATGGGTTCGACCATATCATAGAGGTGTTTGGCGGCTAGTGTACGTATTTCATCACACATCTCAGGTGCTGCAAACTCTCTGAGAAGTAAAAAACCATCATTGTTAAAAGTGTCGATCTGCGCTTGTGTCAGTTCCATCATTGCCCTTTGTGTCTGATATTTTAGCAAAATTGTATAAATATGATTGACAGAGCGTTATATACTTAGATATACTGCGCTTATGAAAACGGCCTCTACTTATCAACTTTTTAGCAAACTCTTCTTGATGCATGAGCATGAGAGTTTCATAACTCCAGAGCGTATAGAGCTACTTAAAAGCGTTGCGAAGACCGGTTCTATCAGTGCTGGCGCGAAAGCGATGTCCAAAAGTTATAAGTGGGCTTGGGACAGCATAGAGAAAATGAACAGTTCTACAAGTAGTGCTTTAGTGTGTAAGTCGAGTGGCGGTAAAGGGGGTGGTGGAGCAGATGTGACTCCCTTTGCACATGAGATGATTGATTATTATGATGAGCTCAAGCTTATCTATCAGAACAAAATAGAGAGTTATCAAGAGCGTTTCAACCAAGCTTTTGAGAACAAGTCTTTTGTGAAAGATATCGCTTCTACCCTTCATGGAACCATTAAAGAACTTGAATGTAACGATGAGATCTGTGAAGTCTCCATAGGCTATGGAGAGAGTACCTTAAAAGCAAAGTGTAAGCGGTCGATGGGACTGTCTCAAGGTAAGACCATCGCTTTTATGGTGGAGTCTAACCAGGTCATCATTGCCAAAGAGGCTGTCGCTATTAGCGCTCAGAACTGTTTGGTTGGCGAGATCATCGAGATCATTGAAGATGGAAAGAAGATCTATCTTACTTTGTCCCTAGAGACAAAAGAGAAACTCAAAGTACTCATCACGACGGACTCTCTTGAGCAGCTTGACCTTGCCTTGGAACAGACCTGTTTTGCTTACTTTAAAACATACAATATTACTATTTTAGGAGAGAAGCATTGAAAAAGATCACACTACTTTCAGCTCTCATCATCACCTTAGTCACTAACCTTTCAGCACTCGAAGATAACAACACTACCGAGCAGAAAGTCAAACTACCAAAAGCGACAATGCTAAAGAACTCTACTGTCTCATATCTGGATGAACCGATTGAAGTAGAGAGTTTTGGCGAGCTTTTCAGTGAGGGTAAGTTTTATGGTCGTTTACGCTCCAATACTTTTTATTTTAATTGGAATGCTATCGATGACAGTCATGATAACACGCTAATATCAGGGTTAGGTGGTTCAGTAGTATATCAGAGTGCTATTTATAATGGTTTTGGTTTTGGTGCAGGGCTTTACTATTCACATGGGTTTTTTAATGAAAATGTAGATAACGCTTTAAGTTTTAAAGCAGGTAAAGATGCTTTTAGTCGTTATAGTTTTTTGAAAACAGGTAACAAGAATATGGCTGTATTGGGACAAGCCTACCTACAATATGCATGGTGGGATGATACCTCATTAAAGCTAGGACGACAGTTGGTAGAAGGCTTTTATACGAAGTCTAATGATACCAAGATGATCCCAAACACCTTTGATGGGCTTGTTTTTAAGACAGAGGATATTCCCGACTCAACGTTGCAGCTCTCTTACTTGGCACGACAAAAACTGCGTGATCACGTGGAGGCACATGCTGTTTTAATGCAGGGTGATTGTGCGAGTGATGGTTGTTATGATTCGCTAACTGATCAGGATGAGATCGATGCGCAAGAAAAGATAGCTACTTTAAGTGAAAATGATGATTCAGCTATGCACAAGGGATTGACCTATACGAATTTAAAAGCAGCAGGTAAACCCACAGATGCCCCATTGATCACAGGTGACTTCCATACGAGTTTGGCTTCGTACAGTTTTGATCTTGATACTTCGTTTTATGTTGTGCCAGAATTACTTTCACAAGTGATGGTCGAGGGTAATTATGAATTTACTGTTGGTGATGTGCGTATCATACCAGGTGCGCGCTACATCAAGCAGTTTGATAATGGTGCTGGCGCTGTTGGAGGTGCTTCTTTATCGGGTGATCTTAATATAACAAACACAAGAAGTTATAATGATATCAACTCCTTGGAGTCTCAAATGGTTGCGGCTCGTTTAGTCTTCAAAATCAATAAATATAAGTTAAATTTGGCTTATACCTATGTTTTAGACGAAGCAGACCTGGTAACACCTTGGCGTGGTTTTCCAACCTCTGGCTATACACGTTCTATGGCACGCTACAACTGGAAAGCCAACACTAAGAGCTATCGGGCCGAATTTGTACGCTGTACCAGCACAGATGGTATTTACAACGATGTGTATGTACAAGCTTCCGTACTCTATCAAGACAATGACCCAGACAAGACAGGTCTACAACATGATAACTCACTCTACTATTATCTAGGACTAATGCAGAATATCGCTTCTTTAGATAATATGCAGTGGCGTTTTCGCATTGGTTATCAGCAGTTTCTAAATACTGATACACGAAAACTACAGTTGGATGGCATCGCCTTTAGTGATGACGATCTCAATAATCTTGATACCCGTTTTGAGATCAACTACTTTTTCTAGGTCATGATGATAAAGTTACCAATCACACTGGCTTTTTTGACAAGTACCCTCTTTGCAGGTGAAATCACCATCGCGGTAGCGGCTAACGTCAGCTATGCTATGGATGAACTCAAAGCAGAGTTTAAAAAGAGTCACCCAGAGACTAAGGTCAATGTCATTCTCGGTGGTAGTGGTAAACTAACAGCACAGATCCGTAATGGCGCGCCTTATGGACTTTTTATGTCTGCTGATATGCGTTACCCACAAGCACTCTATGATGATAATTTAACCTTAGGCGCGCCTCATGTCTATGCTCAAGGTGCTTTGGCTTTTTTTAGCGTCAAACCACAGGACTTTTCACAAGGGATGAAGCTTCTTAATAGTGAGCAGATCCACAAGATCGCCATTGCCAACCCTAAAACAGCACCCTATGGTAAAGCAGCTGTTGAAGCGATGCAAAATGCTAAGGTCTACGATGCCATTAAAGCGAAGTTTGTTTATGGTGAGTCGATCTCTCAGACGGTGTCGTATGCTGTTGTGGCAGCCGACCTTGGGATCATTGCGAAGTCATCACTCTTTAGCAGTAATCTATCGCAGTATAAAGAGGGTGTAAATTGGGCTTCGGTTGATCCTGCTCTTTACACACCGATCAAGCAAGGTGTTGTCTTGTTGAAAACGTCTAATGATCAGGATGCGTATCGCGCTTTTTATACCTTTATGCTTAGTGAGCAAGCCAAAAATATCTTGAAGCGATACGGGTACACCACGTATGAATAAAGCAGAAGCTGTAATCATTAAAATACAAAGTGTTGATACGATTAACATCGTTAGTTTTGATGTTAATGGGCAGACAATGTCGATGATGGCGTTGGCCTTAGATGAGAGAGTTGCTAAGGGTACAAAGGTTATTATGGGGGCTAAGGCAACGAATATCATCTTGGCTAAAGCACGTGTTGAGATGATGAGTGTGGCTAATCAATTAGAAGTAAGCATTAAAGAGATCAAGATGGGTGAACTTCTCTGCAATGTTCATTTTGATCTTGCCGGAGAGCTCTGGGAGAGTACGATCACGCGCGAGTCAGCAGAGAAGATGAAGTTGCGTGTGGGTGAGAGCGTAGTCGCTTTTATAAACTCGAGTGATCTTCTGATCATGGAGACACTCTGATGGAGTTTATGTCCCTGGACTTTGCACCCTTTCTGCTTTCGTTTAAATTGGCGGGGATTACAACATTTATCTTGTTTATCATTGCTATCCCCATTAGTTGGTGGTTAAGTCAGACAAAGTGTCGATGTAAACCTTTTGTCGAAGCGGTGAGCTCTTTGCCTATTGTGCTACCCCCATCAGTGCTTGGTTTTTACATCCTTTTTGCCCTTTCACAAAACTCACCTGTTGGTGCTTTTTTTGAAGAGACTTTTGGCATCAAACTGGTCTTTAACTTTACCGGTTTGGTCATAGCAAGTGTTTTTTACTCATTTCCTTTTATGGTACAACCCCTTCAAGGCGGTTTTGAATCACTCAACAAAAACATGTTAGAGGCCTCTTATATGGCAGGTAAAAGCCGGTTTGAGACGATGTATAGGGTGGCACTTCCTAACATCAAGCCTGCTGTTTTAACAGCGCTCATCGTCACTTTCGCCCATACTGTGGGTGAGTTTGGAGTGGTCTTGATGGTGGGTGGTTCCATCCCAGGTGAGACGAAGGTTGCTTCGGTGGCTATTTATGAGTTTGTTGAGAGTATGGATTATGCTCAAGCGCATCTTTACAGCGCGATTATGTTGGTGATGAGCTTTAGTGTGTTGTTGGCAGTCTACCTCTTCAATGCACGTCATACACGCCGTATAGGGGTACGATAATGTTAGATATACAGATACGTAAAACACTGCTAGGGTCTGCTGGTAGTATGGAACTCGATGTGGCACTGAGCATTAAGGAGCATGCCTTTGTTGCTCTGGCAGGTAAAAGTGGAAGTGGAAAGACGACTTTGTTGCGTATTTTGGCGGGTTTAGAGAGTGCTGAGGGTAGCGTCAAGGTAGATGATGTTGTTTGGCAAGAGGGAAAGAAGGTCTTACCTTCACAAAAGCGTGGGATTGGTTTTGTATTTCAAGATTATGCCCTTTTTACCAACATGAGTGTGGAGAAGAATCTACTTTATGTCTGTAAAGATGAGACCTTGGCGGAAGAGCTTTTACATATGACAGAGCTTACGGCGCTAAAAGATAGACTACCAAGCAGTTTAAGTGGGGGTCAGCAGCAACGGGTCTCTCTCTGTCGCGCGATGATGAAGCGTCCAAAGCTTTTGCTAATGGATGAGCCACTCTCTGCACTCGACCCTGAGATGCGTAGCAAGTTGCAACATGACATCTTAAACTTGCACAAGACCTTTGGCACGACAACGGTTATGGTCTCACATGATCCTAGTGAGATTTACCGTCTTGCTGACTACATGGTGGTGCTAGATGCGGGTAAAATCGTCAAAAAGGGAACGCCAAAAGAGGTGATGTTAAAGACCCAAGGCTCTCAGAAGTTCTCTTTGCGTGGGGAGTTACTCGACATTATTAAAGCAGATGTAATCTATATTGCCGTGGTTTCGATAGGTCAGCAGATTGTTGAAGTGGTGATGGATAGTGAAGAAGCACGGGCGTTTAGTGTGGGAGAGAGTGTCCTCATTAGCACAAAGGCTTTCTCTCCTACAATCAGTAAGTTGGTGGTGTAAAAACTTAGCGGTTAACGACCAAAGTATCAGCGATAATGTCGTGGAGACCTTGTTTGTTTTTTGTAAAAGCAGCCATGATAAAACCGATCATTAAGATACTAGAGAGGTACTTAGAGAAGTAGCGAATGGTTGCTTGGGCAAACGAGAGTCTTTCGCCTGCTTTAGTCGTGACATAAACACTCATCACCCGTTTACCAACAGTAGCTTGTGCTTCACTGCTCTCTTGAAGTGCAAAGTAGAGCCAGACGATGACAACATTGATGAGAAGACCAAAACTGTTTATCTTTGCCATAAGTTCAGGGTTTGAAAGGGTTCCTCCAATAAAAAACCCAATCGTGAACATCAAGGCGAACATCACAAAACTAAGAATAAAAAAATCGATTATAATGGCTACCGCACGTTTTAGGAATCCTGCATTGTTCATAGGGCTCTCCGGTGTTAAAATTTGTAGCATTATACATAATTAAAATTAATAATAAACAGTTCTCACAGTTAAAACCAAAATCATTCATGATCACTCATTTTGATAGAAATTAATTCCATTTTTCACCTATTTTCAACCAAATCAAATCATTATTTTGAGATAATCAACAACTTAACTTGTGGTGTAGACTGCAACATGAAGTCAGACATTTAGGCAACATTATGATAACAATCGATAGAAAAAAAATCTACAACCCAGAGTCAGAAGAGCATGTTAATGATCGTAAGATCTTCGGTGGTAATCCGACCGGTATCTTTGAGCTTAACAACATTAAGTATCAGTGGGCGTATAATCTTTGGGAAGTGATGTTAAATAACACATGGTTCCCTAAAGAGGTCGACATGACCCGTGATACGAATGACTACAAAAACCTGACAGAGGGCGAAAAAGCGGCATATGACAAGACACTTTCACAGCTTATCTTTATGGATTCACTGCAAACAAACAACCTTATTGATAACGTTAACCCGTATGTGACAGCACCCGAGATCAACCTTATTTTGGTACGTCAGTCATTTGAAGAGGCACTTCACTCACAGTCTTACGCCGTTATGGTTGACTCTATCTCTCAAAACTCAGCAGAGATCTATGATCTTTGGCGTCAAGATGCGATGTTGAAGTCTAAAAATGATGCGATCGCAATCAAGTATGAGGTTCTTGCTGAGAACCCAACCGATGTGAACTTCTTAAAAGCATGTTTTGCGAACCAGATCCTAGAAGGTCTCTACTTCTACAGTGGTTTTGCTTACATCTACACACTGGCACGTTCAGGTAAGATGCTAGGTTCAGCACAGATGATCCGTTTTATCCAGCGTGATGAAGTGACTCACCTTATCTTGTTCCAAAACCTTATTAACTCGCTACGTCGCGAACATCCTGAACTCTTTACAACGGAACTTCTTGATGAAGTATACGAGATGTTTAGAGAGGCGGTCAAGCTTGAGGTCTCATGGGGTAAGTACATCACCCAAGGTCAGATCCTTGGTCTTACCGACGATATCATCGAACAGTACATCATGTTCCTTGCTGATGAGCGTCTACGTGCGGTCAAACTTGAGCCGATTTACAATGTGAAAAACCCTATCAAGTGGGTAGATGACTTTGCTTCGTTTAACGATCAAAAGACAAACTTCTTTGAAGGTACGGTGGCGAACTACTCTAAAGGTTCACTGGACTTTGACGATTTCTAGCACCGGGTCTAGCTTCATAGAGCGTCCGCTCTGTTCGCTCGCTTTTGTGAGTGAAGACCATAGTTATGAAGCGAACCTCTCTTCACTACGTTCACTGATCCAAAACACCCCCTCTAATGCTATTGTTGTCATCCCTGAACTAGCGATTACCGGCTTTGATTATGAACATTTTGATCGTGCTTCAGCGTATGCGAGTGTCATTACCAAGACTTTGTTAGCGTTGGCAGGTGAACGTATTGTTGTTGCCACGATGATAGAGACACGCAGTGATCACAAGGTCTATAATGTGGCTAAGGTCTTTCATCAAGGTGAAGTAGTGCATCAACAGGCGAAGGTGGAACTGTTTAAGTTTGGTGGCGAGCATGACTATTTCAGTGCAGGAAAGCAAGACGAGATCGCTCTTTTTGAGGTGGATGGTCTGAAGTTTGGACTACTTATCTGTTTTGAAATTCGTTTTAAACGTTTTTGGCAGAAGCTTGAGGGTGCTGACATAGTGTTAATTCCAGCACAATGGGGTAAACTACGCACGCAAAACTTTGTGTCACTCACAAATGCCCTTGCTATCATGAATCAATGCTATGTAGTCGCTTCGGACACAGCGAACAGTGATACAACTGGGATGAGTGGGATTATAAGCCCTTTTGGTGAAGAACAGAGAAATGGTAAAACGGTCTGCTTGAGTGTGGACTATAAAGAAAAAGAGGTGCGTAAAATGCGCCGGTATTTGGATGTAGGTATAACGTGATCGATAAAATAACAGCAATTAAAACAACCCGTATGGCAAACGAGATCGACAAGGTCTTTACGCTTTCTAAGAGTGTCAAAGAGGCGATTATAAACACAAATCGTGAGAAGTTTGTACCCATCGCGATGAAGCAACATGCCTATAAGCTTGATGCACTTCCTATCGGGGCAAAACAGTGGATCTCTTCGCCACTCACTGTGGCTAAGATGACTGAATACTTAGAGCCAGAGGGTGCAGACAGAGTTCTAGAGATAGGATGTGGTAGTGGTTATCAGGCGGCTGTTCTTTCGCACCTGTTTCGTGGTGTTTTCTCGATAGAGCGTATTGAACCGCTGATTGTTGAGGCAAAGCAGCGTTTTCGTGAGTTAGGCATTCAAAATGTCCATACCCGTACAGATGATGGTCAAAAAGGGTGGGTGCAGTACGCTCCGTATGATCGCATCCTTTTCTCAGCGGCACCAACGCACATCCCTCAAGTACTGATTGATCAGCTTGCGCCACGGGGTGTCATCGTGGCACCGATGGAGAAAAATGGCAAGCAGGTCATTACCCGTTTTGTGAAGATAGGTGATGAACTGATGGAAGATGAACTTGAAGTGTGTGAATTCGTTCCAGTTCTTGACGGGGTACAACGATAATCACCCCTTAGAGAAATCTCTAAAAACCTTTTCACTTTTCAGTTACTATTAGCTACTATAATAGACTTTTAGCGATAAGGTCTAACATGAAAAAACTTTTAACACTTTTTGTCTTCGTCTTTTTGACACAGACAACCCTATTCGCGACAACCCCCTACAACTTAGAGGGGTTAAAATCCCTTAACATTTTGATCATCGACCTTAGCGATGCTATCCCCCTCTCCTTAGAGACTAAACTCGCCCACGATCTTAAAAAAGAGCTTGAAGCCAATGGCATTAAAACGAGTAAAGATGGTGTCGGTGCGATGTTTGTCAAGATGACAACTATAAAGCAAAAAAACCGTGCCATTGTTTACATCACCTTAGGTGTAGGAGAAGAAGCAATGATCCATCGTGACAAAGGTGTAGAGAGCTTTGTTGTGACCTACAGTTATGATGACATGATCGAAACTGAGAAGCTAGAAGAAGATGTTTATGATGCGGTGATGAACTTTTTGTTAGATGAATTTTTGGAACAGTATCATGAAGACAATGATCTATAAGGTGACACGATGAGCATGCAGAAAATGTGGAATGCCAAGTTCTCACGCGAGGGTTTTTTATATGGCAAATAACCAAATGCTTTTTTAGCAGCAAATGAGCAGCTTTTAAGCCCTAAAAGCACGCTTTTGATGTTAGGTGAGGGAGAAGGTAGAACGGCGTGTTATATGGCTTCTAAAGGCCATAGCGTCATGGCACTTGATGCTTCTGACATTGGTTTGGCAAAAACAACAGCACTTGCTGATGAGTTAGGAGTGGAGGTAGAGACACTCCATGCTGATCTGAGTGATTGGCGTAGTGATAAAAAGTATGATGCTGTACTGACCTCTTTTTTGCATTTAGAAGAACCGCTTCGTAGTGAGGCCTTTACCCATGCTCTAGACATCTTAAAGAGTGGAAGTTATTTTATGGGAGAGTTCTTCTCACAAAAGCAGATTTCAAGAGATTCTGGTGGACCAAAGATGTTAGAATTGTTATATACGTTAGAATCCATACAAAAGATCGTTACCCGTGATGACATAGAGATTATCAAACTTCAAGAGTGTGTTGATATACTTTGTGAGGGTCGTGGGCACCAAGGTGAGGCGGAGTTGATCCGTGTTATCGTGAAAAAAAGATAAGAGAGATAAGATGAGTAAACCATTTATTACATTACCAAAATTGACATTGAAAGCACTGTTTGATAATAGTGTTGAAAACTACAGTGATAAACTTGCTGTGCGTGTCGTTAGCGAAGAGGGCATGAGCTATGCGGAGTTTGGCGAGAAGGTTAAAGTCGTTCAGGCACTACTAATCGAATACGGTATTGGCAAGGGTGACAAGGTCGCGCTTTACAGTACGAATATGCCGCATTGGCCTGTGGTCTATTTTGCGACGGTGACGATGGGCGCTGTCATCGTACCTATCTTGCCTGACTTTCACACTAACGAAGCCTTGCACATTGCTAGCCACGCAGAGTGTAAAGCAGCCTTTGTCTCAAACAAACTTTTTCAAACAATGTTAGATGAGTCGCAACCACCGAGTATGAACCTACTCGTTGAGCTAGATGACTTAGGTGTCTTAAAAGATTACTCTTTTCCTTCAGCAGTGGATATGGTGATGAAAAAAGGTGGTGAGCATCTCAATAAAGCGATGGGAAAACTAGGTAGAGAAAATGTCGAAATCGAAGTTGAAGAAGAAGATCTTGCTGCGATCATCTACACCTCTGGAACAACAGGTAGCTCAAAAGGGGTCATGCTTACGCATAAAAACCTTGCCTTTGATGCGTCTGCAGGACAACATCTTGTCGACATTTTTCCAGAAGATCGTTTTCTCTCTATCTTGCCATTGGCACATACCTATGAGTGTACGGTTGGAATGCTCATTCCCATCTTAAATGGTGCGTCTATTCACTACATCACGAAGCCACCAACCCCCTCTGTTCTCATTAAGGCGATGGGTACGGTTAAACCTACTTTTATGTTGAGTGTCCCTCTTGTGATCGAAAAGATCTATAAAAACAAGGTTCAGCCTAATTTCCAGAAAAACTTCTTTATTAAGTTTCTCTACAGCATCCCTTTTATTCGCCGTAAATTAAATAAAATTGCGGGCAAAAAACTGTATGAGACATTTGGTGGCAAGTTACGCTTCTTTGGTGTAGGTGGCGGTGGTATTTCACCACACGTTGAGTTTTTCCTGCGTGAAGCAGAGTTTCCATACTGTATTGGTTATGGACTTACAGAGACAGCGCCACTCTTAGCAGGAACAAACCCATCCGTGACAAAGTTCAAAGCTATTGGTCCTATCATTCCTGAGGTTGAGTCTGAACTTCGGGATAAACAGCCTAATGGTAGTGGAACACTTTGGGTTAAGGGGCCTAATATCATGAAGGGTTATTATAAAGATCCAGAAAAGACAGCCGAAGTAATCGACAAAGAGGGTTGGTTCAACACCGAAGATATTGGTTACTTTGATGAAGATGGTTATTTCTTCATGAGTGGTCGTGCCAAGAACACGATTGTTGGTGCATCGGGTGAAAATATCTATCCAGAACAGATCGAAGCAGCGATTAATGCCCATGAGCTTGTAGCTGATTCTCTCGTGTTTGATGATAATGGTGTTTTAAGCGCACGTATCTACCTTGATCCTGAAAAACTTGACAGTTATCTAGGTGTTACCTCTAAGTCAGAGACGAAGATGCATGCAAAGGTAGAAGAGGTTCTCGAAGAGATCCGTGTGGGCGTGAATGAAAAGGTATCTTCATTTTCTCGCATCCGTAAGGTGATCGAACAGCGTGAAGAGTTCATTAAAACACCAACAAAGAAGATCAAACGCTATCTTTATGTTGAGGCACCGAAAAAGTAATGCCACACTCTCTGCTCTTTGTCTGTTTGGGTAACATCTGTCGGTCTCCCTTAGCCGAAGGCATCGCCAAAAAGATGGCTGTTGAAAAAGGCTTAGCAATAAGGATCGATTCTTGCGGTACTGGAAGTTGGCATGTGGGCGAACCACCATGTGATGACTCCATCCGCGTTGCTAAAGCACATCATCTTGACATCTCCAAGCAGCGTGCGCGACAGATAACAGCACAAGACATTGAAACTTTTGAGCTTATTGTAGCGCTCGATGAAAACAACCTTCGTGACATAAAAGCGATGGGTGCTACTAATGTTGTTAAACTTGGCAGTTATGGCTACGACAATGCCGACGTGCCAGACCCCTACTTCTTCCCTGGATACGAAGGATTTGACAAAGTTTATGCGATGATCGAGGTCTGCGTAGCAAATTTGTTAGACAAACAGTAGTTTCCACACTATTTCCACATTTTTTCTTTTTATACTTCTTTTATTATTTAATAAAGGAAATATTATGCGACATGTTTATTTAACCAAAGAAGAGATTGACACTGCGTACCGCTTAGGTGGGATTACTGTTCAAGAAGCTCAAGAGTTGTTGCACCAACTAGAGCGTTGCGCTAAGTTTTATGAAAAGGCTATGCAAAGACACTAGTGGTCTTTTACTGCTGGTAGCTACGCTCTTCGTACTTTAGACTCTTACCTATGAAGTAAAGCGGCGCACTTTTGAGTGCATCGATACTTTTATAGTTACCTACTCCTATACCACATTGCTCTTCATCAAATAGTATGCTTATACCCTCCTCCATATCTACAAAAGCCAACTTCTCATCATCAATGAGTTTAGCATCGACTATGCTATCGATCTCAAAAGCGATATTGATCCAGTCATACCCACGGTTTTTGTCTTGAACAGAAAGCTCTAGAGTGAAGTTTTGGGGAGTATTCATGGTTATGGAGATAAGTTCACTGTTTGTGGCTTTGTCGATGCGCGTTAGGAGTTCTTGGGTTTTGTTTTGGTGGAGAGGGGTCATGGGTTATTTACTCTTTTAATTGGTGGAGGGGGACACGGCATCCATTTCTTAACGCTATCGCTAAAACAGATGTCATGTCCCTCTGCTGGAGGGTTGTGGTTTTTACAGCGTACTTTAAAGTAGAGAACTAGAGAGTTCAATGCTCTTTCATTAAAAATTCAACATCAAGCATTAAACATTCGAAAGCAAACTTTCGCCTACTGACAGCCTACACACTCTTGTGAACGGTCTTCTACGTCGTTGTTTGCTTCTGGTGACTGAGAACGTAGGTAGTAGGTTGACTTAATACCCAGTTTCCATGCAAGCATGTAGATGTCGTTTAGATACTTACCACTTGCTTTGTCAAGCGTGATAAAGATGTTTAGACTCTGTCCCTGGTCGATCCACTTTTGACGGATGGCACCTGCTTTGATCAAGATACGCTGATCAAGGTCGTAGGCTGGTGTATAAAATGCCCACGTGTCAGGGCTCAATTTAGGCACGACAACAGGGATGAGACCACTAAGGTTCTCTTCGTACCATTTACGCTTATAAACAGGCTCTATGGCTTGTGTAGTACCAGTTAAGATACTAATCGATGATGTAGGAGCGACAGCCATCAAGTAACCGTTACGCATACCATTCTTTTTGATCGTTGCTCTTAGCTCATCCCACTCGTAAGTAGAAGCGAAAAGACCACCACGATCAACGAGGTTACGTACTTCGGCGTTAGCATGATCCATTGGTAAGATACCACGACTCCACTTACTGCCTTCAAACTCAGGGTAAGCCCCTTTTTCAACAGCAAGCTCAGACGAGGCTTTGATAGCGTTATAACTAACAGCCTCTAACACTTCATCGATCTTGTCAAAGTGCTCTTGTGAACCCCATGAAAGACCTTGTTCAGCTAACATCTGTGCTTCACCCATAACACCTAGACCGACAGAACGTGTCTTGAGGTTAGTGCGTTTTACTTTTTCAAGTGGGTAGAAGTTAAGGTCTATAACATTATCCAAACAACGCATGGCGATTGGTACAACACGTTCGATGTCCTCTTTGGTATTAATACGCGATAGGTTGACAGAGGCGAGGTTACAGACAGCGGTACCACCATCGATCTTCTCTTTTTCAACAATGAAAATCTTCTGACCACCGATGCTGTCAAGCGCAGTTACCTTGTTAGCTGGCTTCTCAATGCCACTGTCCACTTTAACTAACTCATCTTCTTCATAAGTTAGGAACTGACCATCTTCAAACTTGAGTTTGATCAGGTAGTGGTTAGGCGCTGTGTTTTGAAAGATCTCGGTACAGAGGTTTGAACTTCTAATGACACCTGTATGATCATTTGGATTAGCTCTGTTAGCATTGTCTTTAAAACATAAGAATGGACTACCAGACTCAAAGTACGAAGTTAAAATCTTACGCCATAAGTCTTTTGCTTTGATCGTCTCTTTTAAGATGCTCTCATCATTCTCATAAGCAATGTACTGTTTTTCAAAGGCTTCACCATAAAGGTTTGTTAATTCACGTACTTGGTACGGGTCAAAAAGTGTCCAGATACCGTCCTCTTGTACACGCTGCATAAAGAGGTCACTGATCCAAAGAGAAGGGAAAAGGTCGTGCGCACGGCGACGCTCTTCACCCGAGTTCTTTTTAAGATCTAAGAAGTCATTGATGTCGATGTGCCAAGGCTCAAGATAGACAGCAATAGCACCCTTACGTGTTCCAAGCTGATCAACAGCAATAGCAACATCATTTGTGATCTTTAAAAATGGAACGGTACCGCCTGCTGCATTTTTGTGACCATCAATAAACGAACCGATAGAGCGAACCTGTGTCCAGTCCCAACCAATACCACCACCAAACTTCGAGAGTAACGCCATCTCTTTATAGGCATCAAAGATACCTTCGATGTTGTCAGGTGTGGAACCGATGTAACATGAGCTAAGCTGGTGACGAGGTGTACGTGCATTTGAGAGTGTTGGTGTTGCTAACATCACTTCAAACTGAGAGATCATGTCATAGAACTTGATGGCCCAGGCTTGTTTGTCATCTTCGTTTTGTGCTAGGAACATTGCGATGCCCATAAACATATGCTGTGGAAGTTCAATAGGATTACTGAGACCATCTTTTATGAGGTAACGATCGTAAAGCGTCTTAATACCAAGGTAGTTGAAAAGCATGTCACGTTCAGGAACGATATGTTTGTCTAGCTCCTCTAAGTCATACATCTCACGAAGACCAAGAAGGATGCGCCCCTCTTTTTCTCCACGCTCAAAGTACTTCTCTAAAGAGGTATAGCCTGTAAAACCATTAACTTGGTGATAGAGATCAAAAAGGAAAAGACGTGAGGCTACAAATGTCCAGTTAGGAGCATCAATATCGATCTTGTCTACGGCTGTCTTGATCAGTGTCTCTTGTATGGCTTGTGAAGTGATACCATCTTGGAAGTGAAGCTGTGCATCGACTTCGAGTTCACTTTGACTTACGCCGACAAGGCCTTTGACAGCTGCAGCAGTATACTTTTGGATCTTAGAGATGTCGAGTGTTTCACGTCGACCGTTACGTTTTAGAATAGTAATCATAATTTACCTTGGCGCATTTTATTTGTTATAGTATCGTGTAAGCCTAAACGCTTACTTAAAAACTCGTTTAAAGATAGCATCTACGTTCTTAGTGTAGTAGTCGTAGTTAAAGCACTCACGAATAGCCTCTTCACTCAGACTAGCACGGAGTTCATCGTCAGCAAGCAAGTGGTTAAGGTAAAGACTCTCACCTTTTTCGTTCGTTGTAGGTTTGCCCTGCTGGATCTCTTCCCATACTTTCATCGCGTTACGCTGAACGATGCGGTAAGCATCTTCACGGCTAACACCCTTTAGTGGTAGTTCAAGAAGTACACGTTGTGAGAAAACCAAACCACCTGTTAGGTTTAGGTTTCGCATCATGTTCTCTGGAAAGACTGTTAGGTTAGCGATAACGTTATTCATACGGTGAAGCATAAAGTCAGTGGTAATGAAAGAGTCTGGTAACCAAAAACGCTCATTTGATGAGTGAGAGATATCACGTTCATGCCAGAGTGCTACGTTCTCCATAGCTGGGTTAGCATACGCACGAATGGTACGTGCAAGACCTGTAATGTTTTCAGTCAAGATAGGGTTACGTTTATGTGGCATCGCCGAACTACCCTTTTGTCCTTTTGCAAAGTACTCTTCTGCTTCATAGACTTCAGTACGTTGTAGGTGTCTTACTTGTACGGCAAACTTCTCTATAGAAGAAGCAAGCAGTGCTAAAGCACTTGCTAAGCGTGCATAACGATCTCTATGAACAACCTGGTTTGAAACGGGCTCTGGTTTGAGTCCAAGTTCTGCCATAGCTAACTCTTCTAGTTCAAGTGGTGCGTGTGCAAAGTTACCCATCGCGCCAGAGATCTGACCAACAGCGATGACCTCCATCGTCTGCTCAAGGTTTAGTAAGTGACGTGCCATCTCGTCATACCATACGGCAAGTGTAAGACCAAAAGTGATCGGCTCACCATGGATGCCATGTGAACGTCCAACCATCAGCGTCATCTTGTGCTCTAATGCACGTTTCTTAATAGACTCCATAAGCATCTTAACATCATCAATAACAATGTTAAGTGAGTCACGCATCTGAAGTGCGACACCTGTGTCAACAGCATCTGAACTTGTCATACCGTAGTGGAACCAACGCGACTCATCACCAAGACTTTCAGAAACACTAGTGTTAAATGCGATTAGGTCATGACGCGTGATCGCTTCGATCTCTTCAATGCGCTCTACAGAAAAGCTTGCATTTTTAACAATCTTGTCTGCATCTTCTTGAGGGATCTTTCCAAGTTTAGCCCATGCTGTAACTGCTGCCTTTTCTACTTCAAGCCATGCTGCATAGCGTGCGTGCTGTGTCCAATTTTTTGCCATCTCTTCACGTGAATAACGTTCTACCATCTTGTACCTTTTATGTGTGTCGTAATATAGTCTCTCTACTAAGTCAGTTATACAGTCGCATAGTGTTTCTTAGCTATAATTCTGTAAATCTTCAAGTAAATATCCTTCTAAAATAAGGTATTTAATTGAAGACTTTAATGATTATACTTTAGAGACTAGTTAAATTAATGATACTAAAAAGTCGCTAATAAAGGGATTAAAAAATGCCATTTATCCACAAGCAATTTGAAGTAAAAACAAAAATCCCTGCCCTTCTTTTTCTCATACGTGAGTTAGGCATGTCGCAGAAGATCTCACAACGTATGATCGCTAAAGGTCGCTTACTTTGTAATGGTGAGTTTGTCCCAAAAGCTCAATCTGAACTATTGGGTAAGGTAGAACTTATTATGTTTGAAGCGGATTCACGAGGATTAAAACCAACCTTTGTTACTAACGACTTTGCGCTTTTTGACAAACCTTCTGGTGTGTTGATCCATCCACAAAACCGCCATACACCCTACTCGCTTATAGATGAGATCAAACATCACTTCGGTTCAGACGCTAACATTACTCACCGTATTGACCAAGAGACAAGTGGTCTAGTGTTAAGTGCTAACAACAAAGCCAGCGAGCGAACCCTTAAAATGATGTTTGAAAACCGTGAAATGAGCAAGCGTTACACGGCATTAGTACATGGTCATGTTTCACGTGAAACATATATAGAAGCGCCTCTTCTAAGAGCAGAAGATGAGAGTGCCCTAGTACGCATGGTTGTCAGAGTGCACGAAACTGGTAAAGCATCTCAAACAAACATCATACCTTTGCAGTACTTCCCTGAGTTAGACATGACCTTGGTAGAGGCCTTACCAAGAACAGGTAGACAACATCAGATCCGAGTACATTTGTTTCACGTGAAACATCCTATTGTAGGTGACCCTATCTACGGACAAAAAGAAGAAGACGTTGTACGGTTTTTAGACAGAGAAATAACTCCCGAAGAACGCAAAGAGTTGTCAGGGGCAACACGTCTTTTACTGCATGCATCACAACTCGGTTTTGAATATGAAGGAAATCAATATGACATCCATTCTAAAGTTGATTTTAGAGAACTTGCTTTAAAAGAAGTGTTAAAGTAGGAAAGAACAACCATCTGATTGTTATGACCACAAACGTCTTTTGATTTGAACAATAAGAATGCTAGACAACTAATATATCTATCAAATGATGCCCAACTGTGTTTATGACTAACAGCTGTGACGTATAAGGTATTGTTACAATCTCACTCTACTCATATGTAGAAAATCACTAACACCCTTCTTGAAATTATGATGTACTTTTCTATACGACCAAGTTCTGTAGAATAAGATTAGAGACAGTGTTTAATACCTAAAGATGTAATCATCTGCTTATTGGATTGCGCTTTATCCTATAACATATTTAGGTTAGTAGGTGATCGCTAAATGTTAGTAAGTCATCAATTAACTTCATATAGCCAGAAGGTATTTCTCTCATCTGCAGAGAAATATTATAATTACTAACAGGATGAAGAATAGTAAGTTGACTCTAAAAAGATGTTGTATTAACAAAACACCGTTGTTAGCAGTACCCTATTGTGAATGTAAATATTTCAAATAATTAGAACATAATTACTTTATGTTACTTCCCCTTTATTCTTAATAATATTCTAAATTGATCTGAAAACACTAGATCCTAAATCAAGTTGAGCATGATAACGCATTAAAAAATAAGTAATGACTAAAGTCTTACTCTGATAGCGTAGAGTTGTGAACTATACACGGTGACAAAAAAGTGAAATTTTATAACTATAATCTCTACTCCTTTCATTATGATGTTCATTAACGGTACTTCTAAAATTAGCTTGCTACTATTTTAGAAGGAGATTACTACAGCTTTTTAAATCTAAATTAGATATTCAATAATTATAATCAATATTGTATATGTTAAATAATGTTAATTATTTGATACTTCCCATGAATAGGGAGGTTAGATAAAAAATTGTTAAAATCCTCATTTATAACCTGAATTTACTCTGAATTATCATCTAAATTTTTACAAATGTGAATAACTTATTTGGAGTCCCTAAACTGTGGGGTTTTGAGACAAAGAGAGCTATACCATTTAACCCAAAGCCCTAAAACATGGGCTTTAAAGTATATTTGTCAAAAGAGTGCATTAAGTGAAAATTTATCTAAAAGTAATCTGAAAAAATATCAAAATAATGAAATTCCCGTAAATTCCCCTATCTTTATTCACATCTTATACACTATGTGAATATAAGCCATTTTAAGCGATTTTACTCTTTAGACGAGTTCTAGCATGGAAAAACAGTTTTAAAGCGTTCTCGTGTAAATATAGGGTGCTGTAATTTAAGGTACAAATAATTTTTTTAAAGGTCTTGAGAAAGAAATAGAGGTGCCATATTTTAATTCTAGTGGGCAGTTGAATTGTAGGGGCGTTTTAGATTTGTCAGTAGTCTGTAAGATTAGTGTGTTAACATTGCAAGCATAAACGGTCTCCCTGGTGTGTTGATCGTTTTATCTATCAGTAGCAACTTCTTTGCTAATTATCTTCTTTACCTTCATCTTTAATCACATATATTATGCCACCTATTCCAACAACAACGACAATAATCAAAAATGCGATCTGTACTAAGTCTAAAACGGTCATACTAGGTCCTTCTTCTCATTCTCTTTTGTCTCTTTGAGTTGTCCACATGCCGCAGAGATATCGATCCCTTTGTAGTCACGTATGGTACAGAGCAGTCCATGGTTGATAAGGTACTCTTGAAACGCGACCATATCTTCTCTACTTGGACGTTTGTAGTCAGTTCCTGGATATGGGTTAAAGAAGATCAGGTTGACCTTGGCCTTGATGCCACTAAGTAGTTTGACCAGTTTTTTTGCAGAGCCAAGATCATCATTTTTCTCTTTGATGACAAGGTACTCAAACATAACACGCTTACGGGTATCTATAGGAAAACGTTTCACCGCATCGATGATGGACTGGATGTTGTTGGCTTTGTTCATCGGTATGAGTTCAGTACGTAGCTCATCATCAACAGCGTGAAGACTGATAGCGATGTGAACACCAAGATCAGACTCACCTAGTTTGTCTATCTTAGAGCTTAGACCACTTGTTGAAACAGTCTGACGCTTTCCTGAGATAGCTAACCCATCTTCTTCTTTAAAAATCTTAATGGCTTGTGTAAGGTTTTCAAGGTTGTCGAGTGGTTCACCCATACCCATATAGACGATGTTGACACGACGGTTGGAAGCATGGTCATTGTCTTTTTTAACGGCCAAGACTTGCGCGACAATCTCACCAGCAGTAAGGTCACGGGTAAAACCACCTTTAGCCGTTAGACAAAAGCTACACCCTACTTTACATCCGACCTGAGTTGAGACACAGACAGTATGCTTAGACTCATGTAGTATCTTGCCCTCTTCATCATACTGAGCATCTTTCATCTTCAGCCAGACGGTCTCCATGGTCTTACCATCTGTCATCTCAAAGAGGTACTTGATGGTACCATCGGTTGACTCTTCTTTATGGAGGATCTTGAGGGGGTTTAGTGTGTACTTCTCTTCGAGCTCTTCACGCATGGCTTTAGGGATGTTTTTCATCTCATCAAAGCTGTTGACGTAGCTGTTGTAGATCCAGCCGTAAACTTGCTTGGCTCTAAATGAGGGTTTGACGAGGGCTTCGAGATCTTTTTTAGTGAAATCCAGGATGGTTTGTTTTGTTGTAGACACGGTTGACCTCGTCGTAATTAGTTGTTGGCATGATAGCGTAGGGGGACTTTAGGGGGTATGAAATTCTATGATTTTTTTTGATGTAAATGTATACACGTCATTCCTGTGTAGACAGGAATCCACGAAGTTGATTCGTTTATAAATTCTATTTGAATATTCAATTCCCTGATTTTACTCTTTCCTTTTTGGCACTGCCCAAAAACGAAACCAAAAAGGCGCCTCTAACGGCTTCAGGGCCGCTAGCTCGCGACTTCCTTCATTCCACTCATTGCGTTCCTAAAAACTGAAAACTCGCTATTCGCTCAAACAGTTCAGTTTTCTTAACGGAACTCCATTCTTTTTATTCAGCCTTGCAGATGTTAGAGATAACTTCAAGCGGTGACGCATCGATTTATATGAAAGCATCCGCTTTCATCCCTATTCAAACAAACTCTCAGCACAAGCTACTTGAGCCGTAACGAGTCAGAGGACAGCTCGTTATTTACTTTAGGTTTTGACCTACAACGTCTGAAGAACAGCGCCTCTCTCTTTTCTCGAAAATTACTCTCTGGCGCAACAGAGATAAAGAGCTAAAGCTCAATGCAGGGCGAAACTTACAGAGCTAAAGCTCCATACAGGAAGCCACTAAATGGCTTATCGTAAAATTTTGCATCGTAAAAAAGTTTGGACAATCACGGTTTATAATTAGAGGGAGTTAGACATTAAGTTGAAATATAAAGAATTTGTAGGTTCCGTATCAAGTACGGAACAAAAGAAGAAAAATAAAGTTATTTAGCCGTTAACTGCTGAATCCGATTCTTCACATGTTCAGTAAGTAATTCCTTAGCCTCATCATGATTTTTCAAAAAGTCAGCATGGGCATCTTCATTACAATAGTTAGTAACACAAAAAACACCACCAGCAGGAATGTCAAATTCCTGAGCGATGCGAAGGACACTAAAAAACTCCATATTTTCGATCTCAACACCGAAGTTCAAGAACTTTTTAACAAGTTCAGCGTCAGTAGAGATGTAATTTGAAGAGTTTACAAGGATGTCTTTACTGCCATCTGTTTGTGTACTTACTACGTTGTCAAGGGGAGTATAAGCCTTTTTTTCAAGAAAGGCTAACTCAATGTTAGTTGCTGTTTTAGACTCGACAATATCGAAGATCTTATGTTTACCGTAAGAGCCAGCAGTCCCGACAAAGAGGATGAATTCTGGTTTGTCAAACAAACAGAGGCGTGTTAGGTTCATGGCTGTCTCAACCATCCCTACTCCCATTGGTGTCGCAAATGAAAAGTTTTCGTTGTTACCTGCGCAGATGATCATTTTAGAGACCGTATACTGAAAGACGTTCTGAGGTGTGAATACTTCTAATGCTTTTTTCTACCTCTTCGATCAGTGATGAACTGATATTAGTGTCTGCAACAGCGATACTTTTGATAAGTGCATCGGCAATAGTGATACGCTCTTGAGGCGACAGTTGAATCGCATCTTCTACGATTTTAGTGGGGGTAATTGACATGTTTTTATAACCTTACTGGAATTTTTTGGTCATGGAGATAGCGTTTTAAGTCCATGATATCGATCTCTTTATAGTGGAAGATGCTTGCAGCAAGTGCTGCGTCAGCACCATGCTCAAAAGCCTCTTTAATGTGCTCAATCGTTCCTGCACCGCCACTCGCGATGATAGGAACATTGACTAAGTCACTGATCTGCTGGGTGATTGGGATGTCAAAACCTGCTTTGGTACCATCAGCGTCCATTGAAGTAAGCAAGATCTCCCCTGCTCCACGATCAACG
>JAJRVE010000120.1 GCA_024277445.1 Campylobacterales bacterium | reverse complement strand
CGATCGAACCCTTTTTGTGTCACAATACCCTCAACACAAAAAGCACCTTTAGAGTTTTTTTTATGACGGATATAGACATTTTCAGCGTAAAGATGTGGCGAATGAATGTCGAGGATCTTTTCAAGGATCTTATCTACTTTAATGATCGCATCTTTTTCACTTTTGGCACAAGCGAGTTTATGGGTCAAAGGCGTATAGTCCTTTTTAGAGTGGATGTGTTCAACTGCACTTCCATCACTTATAAACATTAGTAATAACAGAACTATTTTATATCTCACAGTAACCATCCAAAAATTATATTTATATCGTATTATTACGCCACCAACTAAATACACAAAAACTCAAGAGAGTGAGAAGAGGTAAGATTCCAGTGGAGAGATATGAGGCCTAGCCGTTGCTAAGCCGACTTATCTATCTACTTGAAGGTTGCCTCTTATCGCTCTCCCCGAAGGGTGAAGGTACTTTTGCACATACTCTGCGTTAGATAACCTTCACCGTAGCTACGGCTACGCTAAAGAACATCTGCCTTGATTATGCACAAAATTACCCTCATTGAGATTTGTGTATTTAGTTGGTGGCGTAATAAGGCTATTTATAACATATTTATAAGGATTTGTGAAGTGATATGTAATGCTTAGTTAAATAACTATTTATAATGTATAAAAGTGGAAAGAAAGTGAGGGGTTAAGAGGTACAACGCCGAAGCGTTGTAAAGAAGAATTAGATGTTGTCGCGAATTGAAAGTGCTTCAATCGTCTTCATGTAAGACTCTCTGTCTGTACGCTTAAGGTAACGCATCAAACGACGACGCTGACCAACAAGCTTAAGAAGACCAAGACGTGATGCGTGATCTTTTTTGAATGATTTAAGGTGCTCAGTAAGCTCCACAATACGTGCACTAATAAGTGCGATTTGAACTGGTGTTGAACCAGTATCAGTGTCGTTAGTTCCAAATTGACTTACAATTTCTTGTTTTTTCGCCACAGTTAAAGCCATAATAGCCTCCATAAGGGTATATAAATTTCATAAGTTAGCAGATGCTCTCAAATGTTGAACGCGAATTATAACCAAAACTTTCTTGTTTAACAACCCCATAACCTACTTCATTTCTTAATCAGACAAACTTTGTCTCAGACACAAGCTCACTGTGATATAATTCACTTATTACGCCACCAACTAAATACCCAAATCTCAATGAGGGTAATTTTGTATATAATCAAGGCAGATGTTCTTCAGCGTAGCCATAGCTACGGTGAAGGTTGTCTAACGCAGAGTATGTGCAAAAGTACCCTCACCCTACGGGGAGAGCGAGAAGAGGCAATCTTCAAGCAGATAGATAAGTCGGCTTAGCTACGGCTAGGCCTCATATCTCTCCACTCGAATTTTACCTCTTCTCACTCTCTTGAGTTTTGGATATTTAGTTGATGGCGTAATATTTTAATTTAATGAGCAACTATGTTAATGACACGCGCCAGCGAATACGCCCTACTATCACTTATTGTTCTTGCTAAGGCTGAAAAGCCTATGGATGCAGAGACACTCTCACGTGACCTCGACATCTCTAAAAGCTTTTTAGCCAAGATATTACAGTCTATGGCACGTAAAGGGATCTTAAACTCTTACAAAGGGGCACATGGCGGATTTGCCCTAGCTATGGAGAGTAAAGACATCTCTGTTCACGCTATTATGTGTGCGGCTGAGGGGAAGTCACCTGCTGTCTTTGACTGTGCCTCTAGTGAGAGCACCTGTCCTTCTGAAAAAGCTTCAGCTTGTACCATCTGGCCATTTCTTAACCGCCTACAAGGCAAAATCGACCACTTCTTAGAACAACTCACACTCGCCGATATTATGGAGAAGTAACCCTTCTTCATTCGCACTTTTTTAAAGGACTCACTTGAAACCTACTATTTATCACCTCTCACATATTGATCTTGATGGCTACTCTTGTCAACTTATCATGGAGTATACACCCTACACCATCTTCTCATATAACGCTAACTATGGTGCAGAGGTTGTCGAACGTCTTAATGAGATCTTAGAAGCACTAAAGAGTAACAATGAACCTGCTCTCATCTTTATCACAGATCTTAACTTAACCGCTGATGAAGCAAAATGGTTAAACCGTGAGGTGGATCGTCTAAACGAAAAGGGCAAACAGATCAGTATCACGCTACGTGATCACCATGGAAGTGGACAAGAGTCTGCTGACAAATATGACTGGTACTTTCTTGACACCACGAAGTGTGCGACCAAGCTAGTCTATGAGTACGCTAAAGAGCATTTTGAACTAGATTAACCAGAGTGGATGGCTAAGTATGTTGATGTTGTTAATGCTGTCGACCTTTGGCACCAAGATGAAGTTGAAAACTTTGAATACGGTAAAGTCTGTATGCGCCTTGTGACAGAGACACGTGAGCTCAACCGTGTTGTCTTTGGAGATGAAGATAGAAAATATAAAGTATCTTTATTAAAAGAAGCCGCACAGATGGTCCATCAAGAACGTGCTAACATCGTTTTAGATGAGAAGATCCATACACTCAAAAAGAACTTTTTCCGTGAAGATCAAGATGACACTCTAGACAACCTCGCTACTAAGTTTATCGTTAAACTTCTAGGTACCAAGATGAAGACCATGACCATCTACTATAAAGGCTACAAAGGCTTTTTATCGTACAACGTGGGCAATACCTCTATTGTTGGAAACGGTTTCTTAGTCACCTACCCTGAGTATGACTTCATCGTAGACGTCTCTACACGTGGAACCATGAGCTTACGTGCTAACAACAAGGTCAATGTAGCAATGATATCTAAAGAGTGGGCAGGCGGTGGTGGACATCCAAATGCAGCTGGTGGTCGTATACAAGGCTTTAAAGAGCAGTTTCGCTACGACAAGGTCAAGGCACAGATAGAGAACCTTATTCATGCAAAAGAGGCTGTGGCAGGTAAGTTAGACTATAAAGAAGAAGCGTAAACCTAAGTCACACCCTCTCGTCACCTCGTTCCCACGTTGTACGTGGGAATGCATACAAAACTACAAAACGTTTTCATTCCCACGCTAAGCATGGGAACGAGGAAGCATGATAACAAAAAATACTACTAACTAGCCCCAATCCCTGTTTTAGCCAAGGCCTCTTTAACACTCTCATCTGCCATCGTCACATTCCATGCTGGTTCCCAGACGATCTCAACAGCGCAGAACTCACTCTCAGTTTCACGAAGAACCGCCTCTTCTACCCACTGTATCATCATCTGATGCAGAGGGCATCCTCTGGTAGAGAGTGTCATCTTAACCGACACATGCCCATTTTTCAACACCGTGACATCATAGATGAGGCCCATCTCAACAAGGTTAAAACCCACTTCAGGATCAATAACGGTAGAGATCGCTTTATAGACCTCTTCTTCTGTAACTACACTCATAAGACTTCCTTTCCATATTGCATCATCGTATAGACGCTATAAACGAGATAACTCGCTCCAACCATCAATGCTGAGGCACCACTAAAGTACAGCGCATCAACACCAAACAGCAGACCAAAACCAACAAGAGTCACACCCACAACACTAAAGTTCATCTGTGCATCGGCCTGACGTTTTGGCACCATCTCATGTAACATCGGTACCTTCTGTTTTCCAACCAAAGGTGCATAACGCTCAAACCAGACCAAAAATGGAATAATTTTGTAAAGATGCGCTGTGATGAGAAAACCTGCAAACCCAACCATCAAGAACCACCCCGCACTCACTAACCACGCTTCCGATCCACCAAAGAGATAGACCACCGTAAAGGCGATAGAAAGCATGAGAGTCACAAAGGCATAGACCAATGACTTTACCCAGATATCATTCTCTTTACGTGCCCGCGTCTTAGCGATCAAGTAGATCTGATAAAAATAGACCATCAATGCAACTAAGATAGCACCCGTACCAAACCATTCTAAGAGCGTTATATGTAGAAGAGAACCTATCATCACTGAAGAGACAGAGAGTATCATTAAACGATAGGCCCACAGCATAGGCTTATCATCAAAACCGTGTGAAAGCCCAAACATCGGTAAAAGTACCATAGAGAGACCCATGATTGTTAAGATAACATAGCCACCAAACACCGCAAAAACATGCGCCTTCAACCACTCAGCAGGATCAACTGCTATAAAACCAGCGAAGGCAAGTGACATCACAAAACCACTAATGATCCCGAGCAATAGAAAGGTATTACTTGTTCCCATGACGGAGACGACAATTGATTTGTGTTCACCTTTACGCAGGGTTAAAAAAAGGTCCGCTGCAAAGATGATCATACTCACTAAGACCACGATACCGCCAAAGGGAAGCAGTGTTGTGGAGTAGGTAAAGCCCACAACCATCATCACTGTTCCCACCATCAGCATCGGCCATATAATGTAAAAGAAGTCGACCATAGCGTGCCCTACTTCGATAACAACCGGCACTAGTTGCGCCATAGCACCAAAGATGATCATCATCACAAAACCAAGTAAGTAGAGATGCACCCATGCGATCGTGCTCATCGCAACATAACTCACCTTAGCATCAAAGAAAAAAAGTCCGACAATACTAAAGAGGTAAAAGAGTGTCCCTACTAAAAAGTAAGGTGCTATTAATTTGAAGGGAGGTGCAAAGTCACGTGTTATACCGCTCATTTTACAACCTTAAAAAAGTGTTAGTGACAACTCTTATCACTCAGGTCTGCTGACTCACTTGCTCCTGATTTGTAAGAAAAAGTAAGTTTGACCTTACCACCATCAACAGCCTCTTCAGCGATATCATAATTTTCACCTATTTTGGCGATTAGTCCACCCGGTGATTTGTGGTTGATCATCACTAACTTTTTGTCAGCACTGTCTATCAGGTTAAGACCTGCCATCGCATTGACCATTGGTTCTGGTGGTCCTGTCATAGAAGTATCAAACTGATAGTAGGTGTTGTTCTCTTTCATATACGTATAAAAATCTACCGTACTTCCGTCAACTGTAATCTGTTTTGCATCTTGAGGCAATAGTTCCATAAAAAATCCTTCTTAAACCTTTGGTTTAAAGCATTTACAATCACTAATATAGTGATAAATAATGATATTTATTAGGTTTATAATCAGAGTTTACAAAGTTAGAGAAAATAGTCTATTGACTTACGTCAATTTGAAGGATAATCGCTTAGCATCATGTTATAATCTCTGTTATCTTGAACAAAAGAGCGCCATAATGACACAACTAAACAACTGTTATTTTTTTGATAACCTCAATGAGGACGATATGAAGCAGTTAGAGAGTATCTCAAAAAAAGTCTCTTACACGAAAGGGAGTATTCTCTTTTACGAAAAAGAGGATGCTTCTTCACTTATCATGCTACTCGAGGGGGTAGTTAAGATCTACAAAACAGACCTCAAGAACAATGAGGTCATCATGCGCCGTTTTCGTGCGCCAACCCTTGTAGCTGAGATGGCCACCTTTGAGGAGATACCTTTTCCTGCTTCTGCCTCCTTTGAGACAGATGGTACCGTCATTATCATTGACTTTAAGAAGTTTAAAGAGCAGTTTATGGACAAGCCAGGTGTCTCTTCGTCTATTATCAAGTCACTCTCTAAAAAGGTTAAAAACCTAGAAGAAGTTATTGATCTGAACATCGTTTTAGATACGACTGCACGTCTTGCAAAATATCTGTTTGAAAATGAACATATACTTGATGAGTTGAAAAATTACCAGATTGCTGAAGATTTACATATGACACCAGAGACACTCTCAAGAACACTTAAAAAGTTCTCTATCCTTGGTCTCTTGGAAAAAGGGGCTAACGGCTACACCTTAACGAACCTCGAAGGACTTCGTGTTCTTTTTGAATAAAGAGCACTTCTAAACTATTTTATCGACGTGCTTTGTTATTAAAGTATTGATCAACCCCATCAGCTAAACCTTGTGCGAACGCTTGTTGATAGCGCGACTTGATCAAGAGTTGTACCTCTTGAGGGTTTGAGACAAAGCCTACTTCTACTAGGACTGCTGCTGATGTTGCACCCACTAATACCCAGAAGTTTCCACCCTTTACACGAACATCTTTCACCTTGTAGTTTTTACCACGCAGGCGATCAGCAACATTTTGTCCCATATCTATGGCTAAAAAAGTAGACTCAAGGATCTTGGTACGACTCTGCGTAGAAACAAACAGCTCAGTCATACTCCGTGTCATCGCACTATAGTCTGCCGCATTCTCTTTACGCTCTAAACGGCTTGAACGTTGTGAACCTCGTTTAGGATCAAGGTAATAGATCTCGATGCCCTTGGCCTTATGTGCATTTTTCTTAGGAACAGAGTTCCCATGGATAGAGATAAAAAGGTCAGGCTTATTTTTACGTGCGTACTTCGCCCTATACTTTAAAGAGACCGTCTTATCACGGTCACGCGTCATCTGGACACGATAGCCTTCACTTTTTAAGATCTTAGCTAACCGCTTTGATATCTGCAAGACGATGTCTTTTTCAAGGTGGCGTTTGTACCCGACAGCTCCACCATCGCGCCCACCATGGCCTGGGTCAATTACGATCAGCTTGTTATGTGACACTTTGCGTGTTCGTTTTTTAGCTTTAGGCGCATACACTTTTGAGACACCCAGGTCTATGACTAACTGCTTGCCATCACGTTTAAAACGCGGCTTAAGTCTTTTACTACTCTCGATAACAATACGAATACTCGTTGGCTTGTGCTGGGAGATGGCGATACGTTTGATCTCTTTATGTTTAATGATCGGCTTTTTATGCACAATCGCATTCACATCAAATATATAGCGGTACCCTTTTTTACCCTCAGGTCTTAGTGAAAAGTAGTTAACATCTTTTGACTTGAGGTTAAAGTCAAAGTTTAACACCAAAGAGCGACCTTCCCACTTAAAACCAGTAAGCGCATGCTGTGAGCGTATCTTTACTTTTTTACTTTTACGCTTTTTAGCAGGCTTTATCTTCTCGGTCTTTGTATGTGAAGCGATATGTTTTTTGCTAACAGCTTTTTTATTAGAACTTTTTTCAAGTCTTTTTAGTTTTTGTTGATACTCACGCACATCAATACGAAGCTTTTTACCTGCAATGCAGATACCATTAAGACAACGCTCTTGTTGCTTAGTATCACCCTTAATCAAAGCTTTGATGTAGTAACGTTTATAGGTATCGTAGGCGCTAAATTGGTTCTCTTTAGATGAGGAGTAGAGGTTTTTTTTAGCACGATCAAGATCAGCTGTTGCGGAGGAGGCAACAAGCAGTGTTGTTGCCAGAAAGAGCGCGATAACAAGGCGTAGCATCAGGCTCTATTCGCCTTCTGTCAATTTTTCCATTAACGATTTTACTGAGATCAGTTCATTGAGACGATAGCCATTGGTTCCTGAGAAGAAGAGACCAAACTCTTTATTACCTTCATAGGCATCGCTCAAACGATCAGCAATACAGAAACCAACCTCTTTTGCTTCAACACCACGGTTGCATGGTGCCACACAGTTAGAGATACACTTAATGTCTGGACCGGTACGTGTCTCTACAAGACCTGTCAGGTTCGTACGAACACCACGAGCAGGATAACCAACAGGTGATCCCATTAGGATGATGTCCTCTTCTTTAGCCCCAAGAAGAACCTCTTTAAAGTTAGCATGTGCATCACACTCATGTGTACCGATAAAACGTGTTCCCATCTGAACGCCAGAAGCACCAAGTGCCATCATCTGATCAATGTCTGTTTTATCCCAAACACCACCAGCAGCGATGACCGGCATACCACCCCATTTTTCAGCTTCTGCTACAACGGGTTCAACAAGGTTTTCAAGTTGGTTCTCTTCCATGGCACACTGCTCATAAGTAAAGCCTTGGTGACCACCACTTTTAGGCCCTTCTAAGATGACTGCATCAGGAAGACGGTCATAACGCTTTTGCCAACGCTTAGCGATGATCTTAAGTGCTTTAGGCGAAGAGACGATTGGCACAAGGGCAACGTCCGGATAACCCTCTGTAAACTCTGGCATGTTCGTTGGAAGTCCAGCACCCGTGATGATGATGTCGAAGCCGATCTCACAGGCGTCACGTACAACACGACCATAGTCGTTGATCGCGTAAAGGATGTTTACGCCGAGTGGTTTGTCGCCACAGAGTTTACGTGCATTGTCGTAGATCGCTTTTAGACCTTCTTTTGAATAAAAGTTAGCCGCATCTAAAGGACGCTCAGAAACTAGCTTTTTAGAAAATGCTTTATCTTGGTAGTAACCTGTTCCAACACAAGAGACGATACCAAGACCGCCCTCTTTAGAGACAGAACCAGCAAGCTGATCCCAGCTAATACCAACACCCATACCGCCTTGAACGATGGGTTTATCTATAGTGTATTTTCCAATTTTTAGTGGTGCGAATGCCATTATTTTACCTTTGCTCGTGCAAACTTGCGCTTGCCTACTTGAAGTACGTATTCACCGCTCTCAAGTTGAAGCTGTTCATCTGATACTTTTACTTGGTCAATTTTAACAGCACCTTGCTTAATATCACGTCGTGCTTGTGAGGTTGAAGGCTCAATCTTACATTCTTGTAAGGCTTTTGCTATCCAAATCGGACCTTCTAGCTCAAATTCTGCCATATCGGTTGGAATTTGGCTTTTTGCATGGACTTTGTCAAACTCTGATTTTGCAGCTGTTGCTGCCGCTTCAGAGTGAAAACGTGCTGTAATCTCATGTGCTAATGACTCTTTGACTTTTTTAGGATGGAGTGAACCATCTCTAACGCCCGCTTTGATCTCTTCTATCTCTTTAAGACTTTTTGCACTCAATAGCTCGAAGTAACGCCACATCAACTCATCGGAGATACTTAACACTTTTCCGAACATGTCGTTTGGTGCATCTTCAACCCCAATGTAATTGCCTAGGCTTTTACTCATCTTTTGAACGCCATCAAGACCTTCTAAGATAGGCATCATCAAAACTGCTTGTTCTTTACCTACCGCATAGGTGCGCTGTAAGTGACGCCCCATAAGGAGGTTAAACTTCTGGTCTGTTCCACCGAGTTCGATGTCACTTTTAAGTGCCACACTATCGTAACCTTGAAGTAGTGGGTACATAAATTCTGAGATAGAGATAGGTGTCTGTGACTTGTAGCGCTTCTCAAAATCGTCACGTTCTAACATACGCGCAACATTAAAGGTCGTCGTCAATTCAAGCATCCCAACACTACCTAACTCGTTTAACCACGTCGCATTAAAGACAACATCTGTTTTTTCAGGATCAAGAATCTTAAAGACCTGCGTCTTATAACTCTCAGCATTGACTTGGATCTGCTCTGGGCTTAACTGCTTACGCGTCTCGCTTTTACCGGTAGGATCACCAATCTGCGCCGTAAAGTCACCAATAAGAAACTGGATACGTGCTCCAAACTTCTGAAAAGTCGCCAGTTTATGTAGAAGCACGGTATGGCCTAAGTGAAGGTCAGGTGCGGTCGGGTCAAACCCTGCTTTGACCGTGTATGTCTTGCCCTCATCAAAGTAGGCTTTGAGTAGTTTTTCGATACGTTCGCTGTCTATTATTTCAGCCGTGCCACGTTGGATCTCTTGTAGTGCTTCTTGAATCATCTTCTCTATCGTCCTCTATTAGTTACTTCGATATGCATCATCAGTTCGGAAAAATTGTATTACTTTAATCTTCTGTTCTATTTTACCACGTATACGGTTAAGATCGCCCTCAGAGGACTGAAATTCGAGTTCACAATAACGAATGTGTTCCTCTTTCTCTTTTCCAAGTTCAATACTGTTAATCTCAATATTGATTTTAGCGAGATAGGTCAAGAAGCCTGCGAGTGAGCCCTTTGCATTATGCATACTAACGATCATATGGTAGTTGAAGATGCGCTCTTTACGCCAACGCACAAAGTACATCTTCTGCTCTTCTTCCATCATCTTGGCTGCGTGTTTACACATCTTATGATGCACATGGGCCTTACCATCTTGTTTAAAGGCTACGATTTCATCGCCTGTTTTAGGGTGACAACAGTAGTCAAAAACTACGTCAGAGACATTTTGGTTTGAGAAGATCTCGAGTGAACCAAAGTGGTACTCTTTTAACTTAAAACGGTGCGCCGTCAAAAAGCGGGTAAAACGCCCTCTCGCCTGAATGTCATGCACATAGCTGTTCACAATCTCTTTAAGGTAGTCAAGGTCTCGCGCTAAACGTACGCGGTTATCGATGTTACCATTGTCATGACACCACTCTTTAAGTCGCGATACCTTTAGATCTAAAATACCCACTAAGATCATCAAACCACTCTGCGAATCAATAGCGCGAATCCGCTGGTTACAGTTCGTACGAATATTACTCTTAGCACGTGTTGTCTTCACAGCATCAAGCCAAGAACAGCGAGTTATCTTCTCTTCTGCTGTCTGTATGCCGACTATGTCACCATTGTGAAGTTCACTAAGGAGAGAACCACGTTCTTTGTTGATTAGACAGTACTCTGCACTATCACCGATCTCTGAGTGGATAGCGTAAGCGAAGTCAAGCGCAACTGCGCCACGTGGGAGAGTAAAAGGTTTTCCTTTTGGCGAAAAGACCGTAATGTCTTCAGAGTAAAGATCATTTTTCATCATCTCATAAAAGTCTTCTGCTGACTCATCTTGGTACTGAAGGTTGTTTAACCAGTCAAGGTTGATGGTGTTGCCACCGCTCTTATACTTCCAGTGCGCCGCAACACCGAGTTCAGCTGTTCGGTGCATCTCAAAAGTACGTACTTGTACTTCCAAAATAGAGCTTTGATGGAAAATAGTCGTGTGGATCGTCTGGTAACCATTCTCTTTTGCAATCGCAATGTAGTCTTTAAAACGTGAAGAGAGAGGTTGAAAGTGAAGGTGTACTAGACCTAAAATCTTGTAACAGTCAACTGGGTTCTTGACCAATATACGTACTGCTAAAAGGTCAAGGATCTCGTCAATTCCGATCCCCTTACGCTGTAGTTTCAGGTAGATGGAGTAATGGTGTTTTACCCTACTTTTGATCTGAAAATCGGTCTGCATAAAACCATTTTGTAAGATGAGTTTGGTCACTTCTTGTTGAAAGGCATTTAGCTTCAACTCGATGGCATGGTAGTTCTCACTCAAATACTTCTCGATCTCCATCTCTTCATGAGGAAAGACATACTTAAAACTCAAATCTTCTAAGAGGTTTTTAACAAATGAGATACCCAAACGGTGGGCAACCGGTGCGTAAACTACCAGTGTCTCTTCGGCAATGCGTTCTTGTTTATGCGGAGGCAAGGCATCGAGTGTCAACATGTTATGCAGACGATCACAAAGCTTCACCACTAGCACACGGACATCTTCGATGGAAGCCAAAAGCATTTTACGAAAAGAGAGTGCCGAAACGATGAGCTTTTCATCTGAAATTGAGCTAATAAGGTTTTGATCACGCAGATTGTCGATCTTAGTCAACCCCCCTACCAGGTGCGCTACATCGTCACCATAACGAGTTCGTACCTCTTCGATAGTGACCGGGGTATCTTCCACAACATCATGTAGAAGTGCTGCGATAACCATGGACTCATCTTCCGTTATCTTGGCAACAATAGATGCCACTAAAATAGGATGGATAATGTAAGGCTCACCACTTTTACGAAACTGCTCGACATGCGCTTCTGTTGCAAAAGCTAAGGCGTCATCGATGGCTTCATTGCTCTTGATAGCGTCATGCAGTAAGATCGTCGCTTCTGCAACTGAACTTACCTTTTGTATGGCAGTAATGTCTACTTGATCCATGAGTATCCTAATCTAAATATATAGCGTGAATTATAGCAGGGGTAAATTAAAAAATATTATGATTTTTATGTGGGGTGGAAGGAGGATGAGGCAAGTGCCCCAAAAGGGTTACTCTTTGTCGAAAAAACCTTTGATAGAGACAACGCCTTCAGCGATCTCCATCAATGCAAGGTCTGCTGCTTTCATTGTCTTAAGGTCTACGTTTAACTTGCTTTTAGCACCGTTAAGTAGGTCTTCTGAACGCTTAGCCACGGCGATAGCCAGTTGGTAAGGGTCGATGTTTGCTGTTTGTAGTGCTTTTGCTGTTAGTTCTTCTGTTCTCATTTTAATTCCTTATTTTACGATTGAACAATTGGACATATCACCATTGATGATTTCCAATAAGTTGTTTTCTTTAAACATGTCACATACGATAATCGGTAGTGCATTGTCTTTAGCTAGGGCGATAGACGTGTCATCCATAACATTGATGTGTTTCGTCATTGCTTGGTCATACGAGATGGTCTCAAGCTTAACGGCATCGTCAAACTTATTAGGGTCTTTGTCGTAAACACCATCAACCTTAGTTGCTTTAATAATCATCTCTGCACCGATCTCAACCGCACGAAGTGTCGCAGCTGTGTCGGTAGTAAAGAATGGGTTACCCGTTCCTGCTGCAAAAATCACAACACGGTTTTTCTCAAGGTGACGAACAGCGCGACGCTGGATGTAAGCCTCAGCGATTTGCTCCATCTTAATAGCCGTTTGAACACGTACTTTCATACCGGCATGCTCACACGCTTCTTGCATCGCAACAGCATTGATAACCGTTGCCAGCATACCCATGTAGTCACCCGCTGTACGACGGATAATCCCATCTTGAGCGGCAGTCACACCACGAATAATATTTCCACCACCAATAACAATACCGACTTCAATATTGTTATCAACAAGTGTCTTGATCTCATTAGCAATATACTTTAAGATCTGCGTATCAATACCATGACCATTCTCGCCAGCAAGGGCTTCACCAGAGAATTTTACTAAAACGCGTTTAGGACTCATTCGATACCTCTTCATCTCTAAAATTTTGCGATTATACTTAAGAGTAGCTTTAGATGTGCTTTGAGGTCTGTTTTTAATATCCTTTATTGACAAGTAGCAGCTAAGCTTTTGAGTAGGTTTGCCATCTTATTTGGTAGCGGAGAATCTTTTAAATCATACATCGAAGCATAGGTTTTAGGATCACGGTATTCAACCACAGTTTTACCCTCTTGGCTACGCACCATAATACGAAGTGGAAGGTCATAACCCACCTGAGCATCTGCCTGCATTAACATCGTACCTGCTTTAGGATTACCAAATATAATGATCTTCTGTTCAGCCAATGTCAATCCAACCTTTTGAGCATTTTTTTGATGGTCAATAATGGCAAAAACACCAAATCCTTTTTTAGACTCGATTGCCTTAGTGATTTGGTTTGTACATTGAGATACGCTAAGTGTAGAAGCAGTCTGAACAAGGTCTGAAGCTTGAAGGGCTGTAAAGGTTAAAAAGAGCGTGAGTGTTATAGTTTTTTTCATGAACTATTCCTTTTTTACTGCAATAGTAGCGGTATCGCAGAATTATCTCTGTGACTAAAAGTACAGAGCTAAAAGTGAGTAAGCTTATAACTGTTTATTTTATGATTACGTTTTTTTATGTATATAGTATCGGATGATCCCAAGTAAACTAATGAGTATCCAAAATACTTCAATCAGAACAGAAGCGAAGTTCCAATTATGCATTAATGAGTACAAAATCAACAAAGAACCTATGACATTTAAAAGAGAAAATGTCATCCCCTTAGTGTTGAGTCGTTCAATTTGCAGTAAAAAATACGCAACTATTACAATGGACACACCAACTGCTCCAATGGCATCTGCAAGACTAAGTTCTTCCATCTAGTTCCCATCTTGAACAAGCATGTTAATATCTTGATGAGGATAATTTTCTATAAGGCTATCTTTAATGGAGATCAAGCGTATTACTTGTTTTTCATCTAGTTCTAAAAAGAACAATACCTGCTGTTCTTCATCAGAAATAGAAGGTAAAAACTCATACGCAGTGTATTCACCATCCGCTGACTTATAAAGATATATCTCATCATAAAAAAAATATTTCTCTGAAGGTATGATGTAAAATGAGACTTTATCATGCAGGGTATCTATATCTTTATAAGCTTCGTCAAAACTGTGTAAAAAATGTTTTAAGTGAGAATCTTGTTTTAAAAAATAGGTATAGCGTGCACTGTTTTCAGCTATATTTTGTTTAACGGTCTGATAAAAGGTACCCACATTGTGCATATCTTTAGAAAACTGGCCACTGTTTTGAACATCTCGATAAAGGTCTTTTGAAAAGACAAATACTTCACTAGAGCCAAGTTCTAACTCTTTGATCTTATCAAGCTGTAAAATCTTATCATGCTTAGTAGAGCTTAAAATAGCGTTGAGAACATTTAACTTCTCATGAAGAGGGTCATTCTTACGCTTAAACTTTCGGTTAAATAATAGATATATTAAAAGTAAGACCGATTGTATAAAAACAATAATAACAACATCAAGAAAAAAATTATGACTCATCTGCTGTTCCTTCTATACTTTGATGCTTAAAACGTAATGCACTACTTTTCAACTCAACGATAATCTCATTGATGTTTTGAACCTGTGAGGAACTCAACTCCAAATAAAACTGCTTATCTGGATCACCAAGTTCTCCCAATGAAGGTAGCCATTCAAATGACATGTCATGCATGAGATCATCTTTATAGTGGTAGAGCTCAGAAAAGAAGGTAAAGTCTTGTGGCTCAACAAGGTAAAAAGCGATATTTTTAGCATAAGCACGTAAATTATGACTTGAAAGGTGATAAGCGTAGTAATCTTTGATATAGGCAATATTTTCAAGATTGTTTTTCAAAAAATAGGTGTACTTTTTACCTTTAGGAATGTTAACTTGAACCAAGTCAGCAAAAAGTCCAATATTGTCATGATCATCTTTTAAGTCTGAGATGGCATCTTTAGGTATGTCGGTCGTTAAGTTTTCTGTAAAAATATATATCTCTTCTGAACGGTTCTCTATCTTTTCAATGGCAACGGCATTAAGGATAAGGTTATAGCCTTTACACTGCATGATCTTTTCAATAAGCGTCAAATGGGTATTGTATTCATGTTGATGACGTATTGCTTCATTAGTATGCGCGACTTTGTCGTAAATGAAATGGAACAAAATGGTCAAGATAGAGATAATAATCACAATCCAAATCATCTTGTAATTGCTATCGTTGAACAGATCAAATAGTGTAGATGCGAGAACAACCGATGCAAAAGCAAAAATATTTTGCTTACTTGTTGATGTCTCTAGTTTTTTTGTAAACCGTTCATCCACAACTTCAGGACGTATTTTTCGTAAGATCCAAACGAAGAGATAGGCCACGCTGAGTAAAAACCCCAAAATAACTATAATGTTTACAGCTGTTGTCGCCGTTTCAGAGCTAAATATACTAAACATGACTTCCTAATTTGTTTTATTTTGAAGGTATTAATATGACATTTTGCACAGAGTCAACAGGTTTATATACCCATCTCTTAACTAACTGTAATAAAGGGCAAGAGCACTGCCCGCTTTAAACCTAATAGATAGCAACCAGTTCATTAAGTTCCGTAAACACTTCAGCACGTTTAGCCTCATCTGGGTGGATCATTTTGTAGATGAGTTCTGATAGGTTTTCGTCGATAGATGGGTCTGTCTTGTGTGGTAAGTCTAACTTGGATTTTAGTGTTGGTTTAAACATATCGTATGATTGATATGCCTCTTTTTCTAGGAGTTGGTAGTAGAGTTTACGACCAAAGTCGAAGAGTTCAAACTGCTCGAACTTACCCGTTGTCACATCGCTTCTGAAACCAAAGTCTAACGTTATGTTTTTACTCGTAAGGTAAGCTTTAAGACGCATCATAAAGGCTACTGCTGCACGTGAGTAATTGCTAAGAACGCGATCATTGAACTGCTCAAAGGTCTCGCCTGATTTTTTTAGACGCTTGTACTCTTGCATCAATGGCGCAACAAGTTGTGGAGCGAAACGAAGAGGGATACTTTTTAATACAGCGTGACCTTCAACACCCTCACCTGTTAGTTTACCGCCAAGTATAATGTGTACACCGTACTCGCTTTTTCCATCTACCTTAGCCTTACATCCTTCAAAACCAACATCTGCAACACCGTGGATACCACAACCCTTAACACAGGCTGACCAATACATACGAATGCGTGAGTCATCACCAAGTGGCACATGCTCACTCAAGTAATTTGCCATAACGATGGCATCTGGTTTGTTTGGGATCACACCGAAAGGACAGTGCTCTGTTCCCGCACAAGCGATCATATGGTTAAAGTATGGAGTATTAACACTTTTATATGTTTCGAACAGTTTATGGGTAAAAAGTGTTTCTAACTTACTCTCTTCAACACCCATAAGGTAGAGACTCTGCTCCACATCAAAACGAATGCGTCCGTCACCATAGGTTTTCGCTGCCTCTGCCGCATTAATAAGGTCTTGACCGCCAAAGATTCCTGATGGAACAACGACATGAACGCCGTACGTGCCGTTACGCAGTTGTACCTTACCCTGATCTGGATCAGCAAAATCCATCTGTGTCATCGTAACACCCGCGTTTGCAAAAGCAACACCAGACTTCTCACGAATCGCAGCAGAGAAGTTCTCCATACCAACATCTTGAATTAAGAAGAATAGACGGTTTTTGTTACGGTTATCACGATAACCATAGTCACGGAACATCTCGATAATCGCTTGATAAGCGGCTAAAACTTCATCTTCATCTTTTAAAAAGATATCAGCATTTTTAGCGATTTGGCCTACTTTACCACCAAGATAGAGGTTATAGCCATAACGACCATCTTTTTGTGCCAAGACAAAACAGCAGTCTTGACCAAAGGCATTAGAACGGTTGGAGAGAGAACCCGTAATACTCGTGTTGAACTTTCGTGGCATAACACTGATCCACTCATAGTTATAAAGAAACTTTGCTTGCAGTTTTTCAAGCAATGGCTGTGAAGGTAAGATAACATCCAAGCTGTCACCATCCAAAGGATCATTTACGATATTACGGAAATTGTCAACACCTGTCTGATAAGAAGAGATGCCAATCTCTTCCATACGCTTGAAAATCGTCGGGATATCTTCGATATTAAGGTAACGAAACTCAATCTGCTGACGGGTAGTAATATCAATATAATCTTGACCATAATCTCGTGCTAGTTCGCCAAGAACAACTGCTTGGTCGTTGTTTAACTGTCCACCAGGGATACGCACACGAATCATAAACTGTTTAGGTGTCTGTGGACGGTCATAAAGGCCAAAACACTTTAAAAAGTAAGAGAGATCTTCTGCAGGAATAGCATCATAACCTTCACGTGCATAGGTTTCAAGTTGTTCAAACGCCTCTTTAGGCGTCTTAAGGGCTTTAACCTTTTCGATCTTGTTTACCTTAGCACTGCGTTTTTCAAAAGCTTCTTGTAATAAAACCATATATATCTCCAAAAGTGTTCAATACTTATATTTAGTGCTGTGATTTTACCCCACTATGTTGACATTTAGCTTGATTTTCTGCCTAAAAAACAGACACTAGAAACTAATCTATAGAATTTTGTAATAATTCATGTGGAAATCATCTACATTTTATGTTAGAATAGTATCATTACAGGGTACACAAAACACCGTTTTATGTGCACAAAAATTTATTTTATACTTTTGTAGTGAGTAGTTTTACTTCTATAAGAGTCAAAAAGAGAGCCTATCTTGCGTATTACCTTTCTTATCTTATTACTCAACTCTTTGTTTTTTACACAAGTTGTTTCTGCTGTTAGTGAAGAAGCTAAACTAAAAGGCGCGTTACTTAAAGCGATGAAAACGCATGACACGCAGATGGTTGAAGCTATTGCTGGTGGGGGCTATGAGGCCATCGATAGAGATGATGTTCTTCAAGAGCGTATCTATGAGTATCTTGATGCTGAACGTCAACGTGCTATTGCCGCTAAAGAGAAAGCAAAAGCAGATGCACTTGCTAAACAAAAAGCAAAAGAGAAAGCCAAGATAGATGCGGCCAATGCGAAAAAAGCGGCTGAAGCAAAAGCGAAAACAGATGCCATCGCTAAACAAAATGCGGCCGTTGCCGCAGCGGCTGCTGCTGTAACCGCTAAAAAAGTTGCTCAAGAAAAGAAAAAAGCAGATGCTATCGCTGCCAAAAAACGTGCGAAGCAGAAAGCTGCGGCTAAAGAGAAAGCAAAAAAAGATGCTGCAGCTAAAGAGACAGCACGCAAGAAAGCAGCTGCTGAGAAGAAAAAACGTGACGCGCTAGCTGCTAAGAAAGCTAAAGAGAAAAAAGCACAACAAGCTAAAGCCGCCGAGAAAAAGCGTCAAAAAGCCGCTGCTGCTAAGAAAAAAGCACCTAAGAAACAGGTTAAAGCTAAAAAAGCAACACCGAAGAAGAGTATCCCTAAAAAGGCCACTCCAAAGAAGGTAGCTACGCCTAAAGTAGCACCAAAAGCAGTTGTCGTTGCACCAGTTGCAGTAGCAGCTGCTCCACTGACTGTCTCAAACAAGAAGTTGATTGGTACATGGAAACAGGTCAGTAGCGAGAAAGTTATTACCCTTATCATTAAAGAGGACACGAGCTTCTCGCTTGAGCAGATAGAAGATGATGGTACATTAACGATTTCTGGAACATGGAAAAGTGAAGAGAGCATCTTCATGCTAAGTATTAAAAAAGTTCAACGTAACCTGCATTCACGCGAGACAGACATACACCGTATCTATAAAGTAGAACGTCTCTCTAAACATCGTCTTGTCTTACGTGACAAACGTAACCGTGTTGCCTACGATCTTAAACGCTAACCTTTCTTGAGGCTCTTGCCTCACACTTCTTCAAACTATACTAACTCACTTACTTTATATAAGAACTTCATCACTAATACTTTTAAAGCTCGCATCTTTTTCATCTATTTTTACTCATTGACGATAAAAACAGCCATAAAAACAAAATACTTTTCACTATTTCATTTACTTTTGATTTACATCAAGAACTCACTTTTAGAAAAGTAATAAACTCCGTACAGCCTGAAATAGTATTACAATGCAAGGAGTAATAAATGTTGGATCCATCTTTAATCAGACCAGAAATCGCTTTAGACGACTTTCTACCAATATTTGTCTCTTCTGTATTGGCAATGCTATTTGGGGGATTTTATGTTGGAATATATACGGCAGTCAAAGTAAAGATGCTTAAGAGCTGGGCAATGCCTATTGCTTATCTCTTTTGGCTTTTTACCGCGTACTGTCTCTATATTATGGGAAGCCTGATGCATGTCGGTGAGTTTACGGCAAAAGCATTGATAGTTTCGATGATTGGGTACTTGTTACTTCCTCATGCGGTCTATCACATGCAGCATCAAGTACATGAAGAAAATGAACATTAGTAAAATGAGAGTTTTACTAATACACTTAGGAGGATACAGTGGCTAATAGATCTGTATGGAGTGACAATCGTTTCTGGCAACGTTCAGCAGCGTGGGTAACAGGATTCGCAGCAATTCTATTGATTTGGTTAACGTTTGATACGTCAATGCAAATCTCTATGGGTAGCGATGAAGACTTAAAAAACGGTGTGACGAAGCGGGTTCCAGGACCTACCGTCATCAATTATAAGATTACATACGAAATGGACGCTAAACGTGGCCACGAAGTACCTGTGATCGGTGAAAAAGAGCTTTTCTTTGGTCGTGACGACTGGTCAGAAGAAGAAGCAGGCGCACTACTCCACTTAGGTAAGTTAGGTTCACAGGCGAAAAACTGTATGAACTGTCACACCCTACTTGGAAACGGCGCATACTATGCTCCAGACCTTACTAAAGCATGGCTTGACCCAGCTTGGGGACCAGAAGGTTCACTACAAGCAATGACAGGTAAGCCAACTAAAGAAGAAGCGATGGCAGAGTTTTTACAACATCCATCTCAGTACCCTACTCATGAACGCATGATGCCAAATCTTGGTATTACTGCTGAAGAGGCTAAAGGTTTGGTTGCTTTCTTGAAACATATGTCATCTATTGATACAAATGGTTTCCCAAGAAACTTCGGAAAAATCAAAGGAGCAGTTCATGGCAAGTAGTACTTTAAATGAATCAAAACAGTTAGCAACGTGGTACTTTACGTTTGCGTTTATCCTTTTTGGTGCACAACTTCTTTTTGGTCTTGTTGCAGCAATTCAATACGTTATGCCAGGATTTCTTTTTGAGATCTTAGACTTTTCAGTAGCAAGAACACTACACATCAACGCACTTGTTGTATGGATGGTGTTTGCTATGTTTGGTTCTGTTTACTGGTTACTACCAGATGAGACAGGAATTGACACCGTTGGTATTAAGATCGGTAAACTTCTTTACTGGATCTTTGTAGCAGCTATCGCTGTTGTTGTACTTGTATATATCTTCGTTCAAGTCGGGCCCGCAGATGAGACAACTATTTGGTTCATTATGGAAGGTCGCGAATATATCGAAGCACCACGTTGGGCTGACTTTGGTATCGTTGTTGTAGCGCTTGGCTTTGTTGCCAACCTATTCCTAACAGGTATTAAAGGTAAGCAGACAGGTATTGTTACAGTACTTATGGCTGACATGATCGCGTTTGCTGGTCTTTACCTTGCAGGTATGTTCTTTACAGACAACATCTCAGTAGATCAGTACTGGTGGTGGTGGGTAATTCACCTATGGGTTGAAGCAACTTGGGAAGTATTTGTTGGTGCAATCGCTGCTTATGGTTTGATTACTATGATCGGTGCGCACCGTAAAGTTGTTGAGATGTGGTTATGGATCGAAGTAGCAATGCTATTTGGTTCAGGTATCCTCGGTATGGGTCACCACTACTTCTGGATCGGTACACCTGAGTACTGGTGGGAAATTGGAGCACTATTCTCTGCACTAGAGCCTCTACCACTTGTTGCGATGTTCGTACACGTTCTTTATGACTGGGGTAAAACTCAAGGTGCTGAGATGAATGCTGAGCATACTGATGAAGACAGTGTTAGATCAGTTATCCAAAACAAGCCGGCCTTTACATGGTTCGTGTTCAATGCGTTTGGTAACTTCCTTGGTGCTGGTGTTTGGGGATTCTTCCACACACTACCACAGGTAAACCTTTATACACACGGTACACAGTTTACATCGGCTCACGGTCACCTTGCGTTCTTCGGAGCATATGCAACGATCTTGATCGGTATGATGTATATCGCGGTTCAAGGTAAGAACAACATTAAAGTTATGAACAATACTAAGTCATCTATCTGGGCAGTGTCTCTGATCGTTGGTGGTGTTATGGGTATGACAGTTGCACTTACTATCGCTGGTTATGTTCAAGTTCTTGTCTCACGTGCTCAAATGGGTGCTACATGGGCAGGTTACTTTGATGGTCAAGCGGGTATGTGGTTTGCGCAAGGTATGGACTGGAGACTTATTATGGGTGTTGTTACATTCTTAGGTTTCTTACTTCTTGCAAAAGACCTTCTTACTACTGGTAAAAACCCAGTACACGAAAGATAAGGAGAACTATTATGTTTGAACCATTTACAGACGTTATCCCGAGTTTCTTCGGGTGGCTAAACCAGGGTCCATTGACCCTAACGATCTTTCTTCACACAGTGATCATCTTACCGATGATCTGGATCTATTTCCAAGAGAAGAAGCGTATCGAAAACGAAGGTTAAGACCTTCAAGGGTGTGGGTTTCCCACACCACTCCAAGTTAGGCTAAGGTCTATCTTGTGTACAAAAATATATAATTGTACAGAGGATAGACCTTAGGTCTAAGTGTAGACAATAAATACTATATTTTAATAGTGTTTATTGCCGTTTAAATGAGTTGGTAACTTTACTTTCTCATTGATCTCAAAGGAGAAGAGATGAAAATCAATAAAATAATTACTTCAGTTGCTGCCTTAGCAGTAATTTCAACTGGACTGTACGCTGGTACGTCAAACATGGACGTTGAGAAGATGTTTGAAAAAGAGTGTCAGGGTTGTCACGGTCCTAACCACGAGGGTGGTGTTGGTTCTGACTTACGTCCGAATGTTATTGACAAGAAAAATGCCTATATGCTTGCAGAGACTATCTTAGAAGGTCGTGCAGGTACTGCGATGCCTCCGTTTAACAACAAGATGAACAAAGGCGATGCGGACAAGATGGTTGATTATCTACAGCACTTTAAAGGTAGAAAAGTCGAAGTGCTTACACTTGAGAATGTAACTGCTGGCTGGAAAACCCTAAATGACAGAACTGCACTGATGAAGAAATATCCTCAAGCAGTAGATGTTAAGAAAAACACAGACATCTGTTTCGTAACAGAGCGTGATGCTGAGCGTGTAACATTTGTCGATGGTACTACAGGTAAGATCCTTTCACGCCACCCAGCAGGTTTCGCGGTTCACGTAACCGTAACTAACAAACGCCAGCCTCGTTATGCGTACTCGATCTCTCGTTCAGGTCTAGTAACCATGTTCGACCTGAACACACCGGGTCAAAAGAAGATTGCTGAAGTACAGGTTGGTTCTGACTCACGTGGTCTAGCCGTTTCTCCAGATGGTAAATACCTAATGGCAGGAAACTACGTACCAGGTGGCGCTATTCTTATGGACGCAATGACACTTGAGCCACTTAAAGTTTACCCTACTACAAGCGTTATCAATGTAGATGGTGATATTGGTTCTTCACGTGTTGCTGGTATCTATGACACACCATACGGTCCATACATTGCTTTTGCACTTAAAGATGCAGGTCACGTATATATCGTAGATTACTCTAAGCCTAACTATCCAATTGTTGGTGATATTCCAAACATTGGTAAGATCCTTCATGATGGTTTCTTGAACGAAGGTAAAGAGATTGGTCGTTACCTCTTCCAAGCGTCACAAGGTAGTGATGTTATGGGTGTTGTTGACTTTAAGACGAAAAAACTTGTAACAAAGATCTATACAGGTCCATCTGCTAAGCCACACCCAGGTCAGGGTTCTTCATGGTACAACGAAGGTCTAGGACAACAACTAGGTGCTACCGTTAACATGAACCTTGGTCAAGTAACGATTTGGGATGATAACTTCGATGTTATTCGTCAGATTCCTACTGCTGGTGGTGGTCTATTTATCGGTACATCTGAGCATACTCCGTTCCTATGGGCAGACAATGTTCTTGGTGGACCAACGAACTGGAACAAGATCTACCTAATCAACAAGCAGTCTCTTGAAGTAGACCGTATTCTTGAAGTAGGTACGAAAAAAGGTAAGATTACTGATCCTGTAACACACAAAACGCTTTATAGCTGGAGTGTTCCAACAGTCAAAGATAAAGATGGTAAAGTACTTGTACCACGTATCTTACACGCTGAGCCTGCGAACCATGGTAAATGGACAATGGTTTCTGAGTGGAATGCTGGACGTATCGGTATCTACGAAGCTAAGACTGGTAAATTTGTTAAGTATATCAAGGGTTTAACGACTCCTACGTTTACGTACTCTATCGAGCACAGACAAACTATCCCAGGTGCATAAGCACTAGTTCTCATCAAAGGAGGAAACTCCTTTGATACCTCTTTCAATTAATTTTCACACACCTCTTTTCTCATACTTTTCATTTCTTATTTTCTACTCTTTTTTTATGATATATTTTCAACATCCTTGACTACACTCATACTTTTTTTCTCCGCAAAAAAAGTAAGCAAAAAAGCTCTCGAAACGGCTTCGAGCCCGATAGCTATCGGGTTCCTTCGCTTCGTTTACTTCACTGCTAAAAATGGCAAACTCGCTTTCAGCTCAGACAGTGCCATTTTTTTAACGCAGTTACATTCTCTTCGCTCTGCTCTGCAGATGTTTCGAAGGAAGAGCAAGCGGTGACGCATCTTTAAAAGTAAAAGCTACTCGCTTTTATCCCTGCTTGAAGTGCTCAGCAGTTGTTCTATCGTTGTGTCGTAGCAGTTCGAAATTTAAACTATTTTTTACGACAATAGTAATTAAAACTTTCAAAGTGTATAGGCAGGGATGAGAGCGAGCAGCTCTCACATTAATAAAATGCGTCACAACTTGAAGCTCTCTCTAACATCTGCAGGGCTGAATGAAACGAATGAAGTTCCGTAAAGAAAACGACACTGTTTGAGTGAATAGCGAGTTTGTCATTTTTAGGAACGCAATAAGTGGAATGAAGGTAGTCGCGAGCTAGCGACCCCGAAGCCGTTAGAGGCGCCTTTTTCGTTTCCTTTTTGGGCAGTGCCACACAGCGCTAAAGCGCCGTACAGGGCGGAACTAAATTCCGCATCGTAAAAAGGAAAAATGCAACCAAGAGAATTAAAACCATCATATAAAACAAAAAATTCCAAAAAAACTATTATTATAATTCATTATCCCCCTACCCTTGATATTCATCAACCCCTTTTACCCAAAATTGCCATACCATAATACACAGATATCAGCTGTCTTGTATGACCTACAAGATAAGATAAACAAAAAGAAAAAAGATGAACAAAGCACTCTTGCTAACACTTTTATGGACAACAACTTTACTAGCGCAACCAAGCAGTGGTAAAGAGGTCTTTGAGACCTATTGTTGGGGATGTCATCACCAAACAGCCGAAGCCTTTGGACCGCCTTTTAATGAGATAGCCTCTAAACGTAGCAAACAAGAGATCCAAGCCTATATCATCTCACCAGAGTCTATGTATAAAGCCTTTGGATACCGACGTACCGCTATGACACAGTTTCATCTTAACGACCAAGAACTCAACCTCATCTCAGACTATATCCTCACCTTCAAAGGGAAAAAATAATGTTTAGACTCACAAACCTCATCGCATCCGTCGTTGAAAACAAGCCCGAACGCATACTCGATGGTGCCATCGCTATCTGGAACTTCACTAACCGCTGTAACCTCTCTTGCCTGCACTGTTACTCTAAGTCAACCCTCGATGAAGTCGACACACTGACAACCGAACAGATCAAAAAAACCATCTTGGAGATGAAAGCCAACGGCGTAAAGTTCATTATCTTCTCAGGTGGAGAGCCTCTCACGCGAAAAGATCTGTTTGAGATCGCTGACTTTTGTAAGGATAACGGCATCGTCACGTATCTCTCTAGCAATGGTCTCTACTTCACCAAGGGCAATGTTCAACACATCGTTGACACCTTCAACTACGTCGGTATCAGTATCGATGGTGATGAACCTACTCATGACTACTTCCGTGGACTCAAAGGCGCTTTTAAAGAGACCCTGAAGGCCGTTAAACTTGCTAACTCTACGGGTGCTAAGGTGGGCATACGTTTCACCATGACTAAAGACACCATCAACTCATTAGAGTACATCTTTGATCTTGTTGAAAAAGAGAACATCCCTAAGATCTACATCTCACACCTTGTCTACTCAGGTCGTGGGTTAGACAACCTCAAGATGGACCTTACTAAAGAGCAGCGTCGTAAAGCGGTAGCGTTTATTTTGGACAAAGCCTTTGAGTATTATGAGAGTGGTCGTGATATCGAGATCGTTACGGGGAACATGGAGATGGATGCCGTGATGTTCTTGAACCGCTTTAGTGAAAAGTACCCTGAACTCCAAGAGACCATGCGAAAACGTCTTGTGACCTGGGGTGGTAACAGTGCTGGTCGTAAACTGCTTAACATTAACTCAGAAGGTGACGTTCGTCCTGATCCTTTCTTCCCGCTTACTGTTGGTAATATCATAGAACAAGACTTTGGTGAGGTTTGGCAAGGGGTAGAGCTTCTGGACCAGTTACGTATCCATCCACGTAAACAGATCAGCGGTATCTGTGCAACCTGCGAGCAACTTGACATCTGTAATGGTGGTTCACGTGCGCGTGCTTACGCTATCACCGGAGACCTATGGAGTGAAGATCCATCGTGTTACTTAACTGAACAAGAGAGAAAGAGATAATGATGTTAAAAAAACTACTACTAAGCACTGTCTTACTCGGTGCAGGATTTATGAGTGCACAGGCACAACAACTCAACCCTATACTCTCAACACTCAACACCAATGAAAAGATCTTTGTTGTTGAACGTGAGAGCAGTTCACTCGCCGTCATCGAAAACGGTCTACCAAAAGGGCATATCAAAGGTATGCACAACATGAACCACGGTGTGGTGAAGTTTGATGGTAAAGATGGTTATGTCATCAGTCGTGATGGTTGGGTAGTGAAGTTTGATCCTGAAAAAGAGGTTATTGTTAAAGAGCACAAGACCAGTGACAGTGCTATTGGTTTTACCATCACTAAAAACTTTTTGGCAGTAGCCAACTATGCTAAAAAGAGTGTTGACATCTTAGACAGAGACCTAAACCCACTCCAGTCGTTTGAAACGGGTTCAAAAAATGTCGGTATTAAGACCTATAAAGAGTACCTTATCTTCTCACAAATGGACAACGATAAGATCACTGTTTTAAAAGACACTAACTACTGTAAGGGCTTGCCAAAGTTTGTTATCTATAAAGAGTTTGAAGATGTTGGGGTTATGCCCTTTGATGCCATGATTAAAGATAACAACTTCATCACCGGCTTTTTCAAAAGCGACTTCTTTGGTGTTGTCAACTTAGACACCATGAAGTACACCAAGATCAATATCTTGTTAGAAGATAGAAAACCCGTTCTTAAAGTCCCTCACTTTGGTTTTTGGAGCATCGGTGGCGGTTACGTCTTTATCCCTGCCGTTGGAAACAACAAGGTTCTCGTCTATACGCCTGACTTTAAGTTTGTACAGAAGATCGATACTGAGGGTTTACCTGTCTTTACAGCACTCTCACCTGACAAGAAGTACTTAGCCGTCACCTTTAGTGGTAAGAAGTTTCCTGTCATCCAGATCATCGACACAAAAACACTGAAGATCATTAAGCGTTTTGAATTTGATGGTAAAGTACTCCACGTCCGATGGTCAGAAGTACGCCCGAACCTTTATGTCTCGGTTAATGACACCAACAAAGTCGCTGTCATCAACACAAAAGAGTGGTACCTCTCTCGTGAGATCTTTCAAATACAAAAACCATCAGGTATCTTTCTCTACGAAGAGGCGAAGTGACGCTCTTTTTGTCTGTTTTATAGACATAGGTCAAGAAGTTCATATAGAAAATTCAAGTACACTAATACACTTTAAAAAGAAGCTACACCAAGGGAAATATTATGGGTAAAGTCTATCTTACTGGCGCTGGTCCAGGCGACATGGAACTGTTAACAATGAAGGCGTTTCGCGTGGTCAAAGAGGCAGATGTCATCATCTATGACCGTTTAGCAAACCCAGACATCCTTAAAGAAGCAAAGAGTGGTTGTGAGTTTGTCTATGTCGGTAAAGAAGATGGTAGACACATCATGCCCCAAGATGAGATCAACGAGACCATCTACCAAAACGCCCTAAAGCATGACAATGTGGTTCGTCTTAAAGGTGGTGATCCTTTTGTGTTTGGTCGTGGTGGCGAAGAAGCAGCCTACCTTTTTGAACGAGATATAAAGTTTGAGATCATCCCTGGTATTACCTCTGCTATTAGCGCACCTGCTTACGCGGGTATCCCCGTCACCCATCGTGGTGTGGCGGTCTCTTTTCGTGTAGTAACAGGCCATGAGTCTCCGAACAAAACAACCTCGCAGATCCCTTGGAACAACTTTAAGACCGATGATACGATTATCTTTTTAATGGGTCTACACAACCTGCCAATGATCAGTGAAAAGCTTATCGAGATCGGTAAACCTGCAGATTACCCATGTGCAGTTATCTCTAAAGGAACTACCGTAGATCAAAAAGTGGTCATAGGTACACTCTCAGACATTACCAAAAAAGCAGAGGGCATCCCTACTCCAGCACTCATTGTTGTTGGCAAGGTTGTGGAACTACGTCAACAACTCAACTGGTTCAAGCAGTAAGCTAATTTACTTAGCCACAGACGAGTCAGCGGTTCCATCACGCATATCAAAAGTGCTGATTTATCTGCACCTAACACGCATAAGTTATGGACAACTCTTCTTTAATTCCCTAGCCTTCTCATAGCCACCCTTTATAGCCTGATCTAACCAAGGTGTAGCCTTAGTACCCTCACCCTTAGAACAGTAGATCTCGGCGACCAAGTAAGCCGCTTCAACATCACCACTTTTCGCATACTGTTTGAGCCAAGGAAGTGCCTTGTCAAACTGCATCTGCTGCATGTAGATACGTCCAAGTACTGCTTGTGCCTTAGCATCATCGTTTTCAGCCGCTTTTTCAAGATAGATAACAGCCTTCGTCGTATTAATATCAGTTCCATCACCACTGTAGTACATCAAGGCGAGGTTGTATTGGGCTTGTGGATGGTTCAGATCGGCTGCACGTTGCAACCAGAAGAGCGCCTTGTCTAATTTTGGCTTAGTGTAGGTACCACGCAGGTAAAACATACCTAGGTCATACTCAGCCACCGTATCTAAGTTGTAAGCAGCCTTGTTCAGCCAGTAAAAGCCTCTTTCCTTGTTTTGTTCAACACCAAGACCATTAAAGTAGAGGTAACTCAAGGCACGTTGTGCTTTGGTATCCTCTTTTTTTGCCTCTACTTCATAAAGTGTAAAGGCTTTTTCGTACTGCTTACTTTTAAACGCACTAAGTGCTTCATCTAAAGAAGCACCAAACAACATCATCGTCACAAAACTCAAAATTACTAATAATCGCATCCGCCATACTCCTAGTAGATATGTGCAAACTGTAAAAAGGTTGCTAAACTCAACGCGACAACAATGGTACCACTGACCATCACTACACGTTTGTTCTTCTCGGAAAGTCCATAATGCGCTTCTAAGTAATCACCCAACTTTAACGCGGGAGCAACTGCAAAAAGAAACATCGGAAAGGTGTAGACTAAGATCATTACAAGGTCAAGTGTTGTCATCTCTACTCACTTAGTATTAAGGGCTTTTAGAGATGCCCTTGAGGTATATCAAATCTATTTGATTGGGATTATTATATCATTGAACGTTTTTATCGTAATGACAAAAGTCAAGAAAAGAGGAAAAAATGCAAAAAATGATCAAATTAACCATGGTAACGGCCGTAACACTACTACTCATAACAGGATGTGGCGGTGGTAACACCCAAACAGCTGATGAATCCATGAGTGGTGGAACAGAACTTCGTCTTGAAGGTCACACAACCAACAAAAAACTTCACGAAGCGATTATGAAAGCGGGAGAGGCGCAAGGCTTAAAGATGATCGAGTTTAAGTCCAATGCTATTATTGCTGAACGTGCTGATGGCGACGACAGTGCTAGTGCGACCATCACCTTTAGTAAAGACAAGATTATCATCATGGAAGAGAGTGGTGATATTAATGCCGATGATCTTATAGATGCTATCGAAGAAGAGCTCAAAGGTGAAGAAGAGTATTAAGCGCTATTGAGGTCGATAGACCTTAATGTTTTCACAGATCTTCGCATCTTTTAAAAACTGCCCATGCAGTTGGCTCATAATGCCTTTTTCACAGTAGAGAAGATACTCTTTATCTTTGGGTAGGTCTGCGAAGGCTTTTTTGAGTTTGTAAAAGGGTATCTTGATACTTTCACAAGAGGTCTCGATGCACTCATCTTCTGCACGTATGTCGATGACCACATGTTTCGTGTCGTCTAGCGTTTCTACTACCTCTATCGCCGCCATCTCTTTGACATCTGCAAGTATCTCATCGACGTAGATATGTTGAGCATCTTCTACCGCCTTGTCTAAGACCTCATAGTTAAAACGTTTCGCCTCTTTTTCCATCCGTTTAAACGAACCATGAGTAATCGGGTTTTGTGAGATAACACCACAATACTCTGGCATACTCTCTGCAAAATGGCGGGTACCAATGTCATCGGCTATGCCCATGATCTCTGGTTTGTTCATCGTAGAGAGCGGACGTAAGATGAGCTTGTTACTTACCTTGTCGATCAAGGCAAGGTTACGCAAGGTCTGACTGGAAACCTGCGCTACACTCTCACCCGTTAAAAGAGCATCGATCTCCATCTCATCTGCGATCTTCTCAGACGCCATCAACATTAAACGCTTTAGCGTCACGCCCATATAGGTCGGACCGGTTGAACGGAAGATCTCTTCAAGAACACCTTCAAAAGGGACAGAGATGAACTTCACCCTATGCGAAGAGCCAAACTTAGACCAGAGGTAAAGCGCAACCTGCTTCACCCCGATCTCATGAGCTGCGCCACCGAGGTTAAAAAAAACGAAGTGGGTTTTAATGCCCCGCTTCATCGTCAGGTAAGAGGCAACCGTAGAGTCAAATCCACCTGACATCAAGGACAAAATATCACCTTGTGTACCGATAGGAAAGCCACTCAGACCTTTGTACTTTTTGGTGATGACATTAAGCTGTTTATGGATCAACTCCAAACGTATGGTTATCTCAGCGTTTCTAAGGTCAACCCCCTTTGCCTTCGAGTGCGCTAAGAGGTAACCGCCTACAGTCTGCTCGATGTTAGTTGAACTAAAGTCTTGTTGACCTGAACGTTTGGCGCGTACAACAAATGTCTTACCTTCAAGATTATCAGCAACCAGTTCACCTACTTTGACCTTGATCTTGTCAATGCTATCCATATCATCAAACTGTAAAGCTTCTAAGACTTGTTCGATACCTGAAGTCTCAAGTAGTGCGACACGGACTGCGTCTAAAACAACAACAGGCGCAACTACTTCGATCTTGTCAGAAAACTTCTTGACCTCGATGTCACTGTGAATACGGCCCAATATAGTAACAATATTAATGTAAAGTTGTCCCGTCATCTGACGTTTCGCCGATGCGCCTTTGATCATGATCTCTGGAAAAAGTTTTAAGATGAATTTTTGTGTTTTTGTTGCTGAATCTTGCACGGTCATACCTCAGTTTTTATAGATGCAATTGTAGCATAAGCCTTATGGGAAATGCTTCGCTAAGCTCTGAGGTGAAACATATCCAAAAAGGGGCTTTTTTGTATAGATCTCATTGGTGTCTAAAAAGAAGAGTGTGGGGTACTCTAAAGTATAAAGTAACTCTATGGGATAACTCATCTTTTGATCTTTCTGCACTAACACCGAGACATAGTGAGTATTAATGTAAGCAATATACTTTTGATCCATAAAAGTAGTACGTAGCATCTTCATGCACATAGAACACTCGGGAGTAATGAGAAAGACCATCATCGCTTTGTTCTCTTTTAGTGCCTCTTGTCGCGCCTTCTCGAAATTGCCTTGCCACCGAACATGGTCCGCGTGTAGGGTAACAATTAATGCACAAAATATAAAGAGAAGCTTCATTGACTTAGGTTATAGTCCACCAATTCGCCATTTAGAGACTTCATAAAGGCTTCCATATAGTCAAGTTGGCGCTCTGTCATGTCCACACCAACCTGATGTCTTCCCATCAAGAAGAGTGCCTCTCGCAGATCTTTTATGACACCATTATGAAAGTAAGGTTTTGTCTTGGCGATGTTACGTAAGATAGGCACGCGAAAAAGCTGGTTTCCATCTCTACCCATAAAGTCGCCCTTGTTCTTAAAAGGATAAGGATGGTACATCTCAACGTTAAAGGCAAAGTTAGCAAGCCCACGGGTGTTGGTTTTTTCGTCATAACTAAAGGTCAGGTTGATAATGCTGTTGTAATCACGTAGTGGAAATTTTTGTATCTTTTGACCCCCGACTGCCGGCCCAAAGTGACACCCTTTACAGCCTATGTCTATAAACATATTAAGCCCTATCTGCGCCTCTTCACTCATTGCCGTATCATTACCATCTAAAAATTCATCAAAAGTACCCCGAGTGATCAGTGTCTTCTCATACACTTCTATCGCCTTAGCCATGTTGCCAAAGGTTAGGGTACGTTTTCCTGGAAATAATTTTTTAAACAGTCTCACATACTCCTCATTTTCTTGCATACGCTCTTCTATCAATTCAGCAGAAGAAGCCATCTCAAAAGGGGCGACTGTCGGGCCTTGTGCCTGTTCGCGAAGCGTACTCACACGACCATCCCAAAAGAAGTGTTTTGAGTAAGCAGTGTTTAGAACCGTCGGTGAGTTAAGATGCGAAGGGTTTGGAAGACTATGGTAACCAATAGCCGTAGGTTTACCGTCCACCCCACCCTCGTCTAGTTTATGACAGGTGGCACAGGCGATGGTTCTGTCTTTAGAGAGGTTTTTGTCAAAAAAGAGTTTCTTACCTAAGTAGATCTTCTCAACACTCATGGGGTTTGTCACATCATCCACCTCACGCTTTAGCTGCGCAAAGCTTGTTGGCATTGAGACAAGACCCTTAGAAAGTGCTTTTTCTCTTAATTCCTGAGAAGTTTGTGCATATACAAATGTCAAACTTAACATTAGAATCAATACATATCTCATATTAGTTCCTTTAAAAAATGTTTGTCCAGCGTCAATTAGAGGCCAAAAGTCTCTTTTATTTTTTGTTCAAAGACCTCATCACTTAACTCTTTTCGCATAGGAATAAACGTTGTAGCTTCTCCTCCTACAGGCGTTGATATCGGTGCCTTTTTATCTTCTATAATACTCTTAACTGCCTCAGCAATAGGTAAAGGGTTAGGTCCTTCATTGATCGCCTTAGCGACTATAGGAACAAAATGCGATACCAGTGATTTGTAGGGAGACTCTTATGCTGTTGTAGCTGCATTAGCCACAAGCCCTTTTTTCAAAAAGTTTGTCCCAAACAGACCTGCTTGAATAGCATGAACACGAACACCATATGGGTTCAGTTCAAAGCGAACCGAGTCTACAAAGCCTTCAACAGCATATTTTGATGCATTATAGTGACTAAGAAGAGGAAGTCCCATCTTTCCAAGAAATGAGCTTATGTTGATGATGACACCGGACTTTGCTTCTCTCATATGCGGGATTACTTCTCTTGTCATCTTCATCAAACCAAAAACATTGACATCGAACTGTTTAAAGATCTCTTCGTCCGTTGCATCTTCTGCTGTCGAGAGAAGCCCAAAACCAGCATTGTTCACAAGTACGTCAATACATTTTTCTTGCATCATAATGGCCTCTACCGCTGTTTTCATGGACTCTGTATCTGTCACGTCTAAATAGATATTATTGACACCGACTATCTTCGGAGTATCAAGGTCTTTGTCTCTAGTTCCTGCATGAACTTTATATCCATTTTCATGTAAAAGACGTGCTGTCGCCTCACCCATTCCCGAACTTGCCCCTGTGATTAAAACTACTTTTGACATTGTAATTCCTTTGAACTATTTATTATCAACATATTACTATTAAATAGTAGTATTTATTTACTTCTTTTATCACTAAAGGGATTTATATCTATCGCTAAACGGATATTTTTAGATCCTTGGGATAAACGCCATAAGTCTTAAAAAAAATAGCGCTAAAGTGCCCTTGATGTTTATAACCGACTTCCGTTGCAATCTCTTTGACACTAAGTAACTTTTCACGAAGCAATAAGTTTGCTTTTTTCAAACGAAGTTTTTGTACATACCCATAAATCGTCGTTTTATGAACTTTTTTAAAATATTTTTTGAGTTTAAAATCATTGGTCGAACAGAGATGCGCAAGTTCTTTAATCGTTGGTGGATTTTTATAGTTTTGTAAAATGATCTGCTTTGCATGTGTTGCAATCTCGACCTCTTCTTGCGTAAACACATTTTCGTCAATATGTTCTAAAAGCGAAAAACGGTGTATCATATACTCAACAGCACGATGTTCACTAATAATGCTGTTCATCTTTTCACTATCTTTTGCATTGACGATCTTATCTATGAGATAAAGACTTAAGGCATCCGTCGGTGTCTCATTCAAAAGTTCAAGACTCACCTCTGCTTGTAACTTCTTATATAAAAAATTTATAGGCTCATACGCATTATCGCTCAAATACCTTTTTATAAAAAAGTATGCAACAAAAAGGACAAAGACCTCTACATTTTTTGACACTTCTATTGTGATTTTCAGCTTTTGTCGTGAGGATGCAAAGAGATAAGTATTGTTTTGATGCAGCGTAAATGTTTTAACTTCTATCTTATCTTCAATTCGGCATTTTCCCTGACGTACAGCAACTATGAAATTCATGCGATCAAGATTTTCAACCTCAATGATTTTCTCTTCTTGTAAAGAGAGTGCAACATCAAAAAAGATTAGACCGTTAGAAATATCAACACGTATGACATGTTCATCTTTTTTTTTATATAACTGGCTGAGTTTGTAACGTCTGTCTGTGATGTTGAAAAAAAAGCTATCCATCAAGGCTACCTCTATAGACCATGATTGTCCTCAAGCTTGTAATATTCTCTCACTCTTCGCTCAAAATCTTCATCGCTGAGCTCGCGCCGCATAGGAATGAACTTACTTGCCTTATCACCCACTGTTTCTCTCGCAAGAGATGCTTCGTCTTCTATCATCTTAACAATGAGTTCAGCTGCTTCACCTGCATCATTTCCATTATTGATCTGCTCAACAATATTGGGTGCAAGATTAGAGACAAGTTTTGAATACGGAGAGTTTTTCTCAAAGGTTGCAGCGTTTGTCACTAAATTACTTTTGGCAAAATTGGTATTAAAAAAGCCCGGCATTATGGAGTGTACTCTAATGTTAAAGTCTCTAAGTTCATATCGAAGCGAGTCTGTTATACCTTCGACTGCATACTTGCTTGAGTTATAAAAGGTCAAGAGAGGAAGTCCAATCTTTCCAAGAAATGAGCTGATATTTATGATGACACCAAAGTTATTCTCTCTCATAAGGGGGATCACCTCTTTACAGACACGAAACACACCAAAGACATTGACGTTAAACTGTTCAAACATCTCCGCTTCTGTTACATCTTCTACCGTTGAGACTAAACCATAACCCGCGTTGTTTACTAACACATCTATCTTTTTCTGCTCTTTATAGATGTGTTGAACAGCAGTTTGAATACTTTTTGTATCGGTTATATCAAGTTGTATTACGTGCAGGTTTTTTGTATTTGTCTCAAACTTATCAGGTGTACGTGTTCCGGCATAAACAATATAACCACGTTCCGCCAACAAAAGAGCTGATGTTTTTCCTATACCAGAGCTAACACCGGTAATGAGAACGACTTGAGACATATGGATTCCTATCTTGTATTACTATCTCTTATTTTAGGAGAAATTTATCTAACTTTATATGACACGTGTCAAGAACTACTATCGGTATTCTACCTCTAATGTAGATGACACGAGACTGATCTGTCAACACTGACTTCTCACTGTTTAGTGCAAGTTGTATTGCTGAGTCTCTAAACTCCTGTGTATATGTTCTACCTTTTCCGGCCATCTTCTGTCCTTTTTACTTCCTATAGAAATTCTACCATTCCTGTGTCCTATAAAGTGTAGCCAGATTAAATCTCTTCTGATCTTGGTGTTAATCGTTCATCTGTCGCTTCTACAGAAAAATTTAAAACGCCTTGTGCCATACTTCTGTCCTTGGACGAAAGTGTCACCTTGTGGGTGATAACAGAAAGTGACGCTTTCGTGCTTCTTTCTTCGTATTTTACGATATCTCACGTTTGCTACTTATTTTCTATTTCGTTATTAGGGGATATGTATCAAGAAGCAAATATATATAGTGATAATGACCTATATCAAGGGTTTTATCGTCAAAATTTTGTTAAACTCAGAACCAATAAAGAGCACCTATATATTATCTACAAAAGAGAAACGATGAATTTTCACACCTATATACACGCGGTTGGTACTGGTCCAAAAAGCAACCGAGACCTTAGCCTTGAAGAGGCTAAAGACATGATGACACAGATGTTAGATCAGTCTGTTTATCCTGAACAGATCGCAGCATTTTTACTTGGCTGGCGACTGAAGCCTGAGACGCGCGACGAGTTTGTGGGTGCCTTACACGCTTGTGACAAAAACATAAAACATCAAGCCGTTGCCAACTCCATAGAACTCGGCTACCCTTTTGATGGTAAAGCGAAAAACCCCTACATCTTTCCGCTTGTGGCCGAAGCCTTAGCACCGCATGGTCTTAACCTTGTGCTCACTGGCGATGAACTGCTCCCTGCCAAAAAAGGTATCACGATTAAAGATATCGTTAGCGCTACTACGCTTCCAGACAATGTTCACTACTTTGATCGTAAAGAGTTCATCCCTAAACTTCATAAACTCACCACCATCCGTCAACGTCTTGGACTTCGTACTGGTCTAACCACCATTGAAAAGCTACCACGTATTGCGCAAAGCGAGTATGCTATTACGGGTGTGTTTCACAAGCCCTATGTTACAAAGTATGTTGATATCTTTGGCGATCGCTACAAGCGTTTTGCACTCATCCAAGGCAATGAAGGAACCCCTGAACTCTTTAGTAAAGGGCGCCTGTGGATTGCTAAGGAGGGAGAGGTTGAAGAGTTTATTATCGACCCTGAACATTATGGCGTTCACTACAACAAGTCATGGGATGCTATCACGCTTGAGGACTCTGTACAAAAGCTGACAGAGCCTTCAGAGGAGTACGTAAAACTCGCCAAGCTTAATGCTGCTGTCTATCTTTTTGTGACCGAAAAGGCGGCTTCTGTTGATGATGGTTTCGCGATGGTCAATGGATAAGTTTTCCAACCACGTCAAAAACATCCTGCACGGATTTTTTCTAACCATCGGGACGACCATAGCTGAACCTGCTACGATCTTGCCACTCATCGTCAACTACTTTGGTGGTAGTTCACTCTTAGTCGGTTTTTTTGCCGCCTTGCTTCGTGGTGGTGCTATTGTCGTGCAACTCTTTGCCGCCTTTAAAGCACAGAGTTACCCACTCATGCTTCCTTACCTAAGACGGGTTTTCTTCATCCGCTTTTTAGCGTGGTTTTTCATCGGTGTTGCCATCATTTTTTTTGGTGATAGCCATCCTAACCTCAGCCTACTTTCCATCGGTATTGGCCTCTTCATCTTCTCGTTTAGTGCAGGGTTTGGGGCGATCTACTTTAAAGACATTGTTGCCAAGATCTTTAGTCATAAGTTTCGTGGTAAAACTATGGCCTATCGTCAATTTTTCAGCGCATTAGGTGGACTACTCAGTGGGGCACTTGCAGGTTTCATCTTAGAAGTTTTTCCTGCACCGCAAAGCTTTGGCTATCTCTTTATGGTCAGTGCCTTTGTAATGGGCTTAGGCTATATGGCGTTTGGTAGTGTTGAAGAACCACCCAAAGAGAAGATCGCACCAAGAGAGAACTCCTTTAAAAAGTTTTTGCAAAATGCCATGGCACTTCTCAAAAGTGACAAAGACCTACAAGTACAGATCACGACCTTTCTTTTTGCCTACGGCTACCTTATTGCCCTGCCCTTCATCATTCTCCAAGCACAAGAGAGCATCCATCTCACTGGTGTCGCCATCGGTACACTCATTACTGCCCAGATGGTCGGTGCGATGCTCAGTAACTTAGTCTGGGGAAAGATCAGTGGCAGTGGTTTCAACCGCCTCACGGCAAACATCGCACTTTCACTGCACATACTTGCCATCATCATCGCCTTTAATGCCTCTTCTCTTTATGAGTACATCGCTATCTTCTTTATCGTCGGTGCGGCCACAGACGGAAACCGCATCGCCTCAGGTAACCTCATCTTAATCCTAGCACCACCTGAAAAACGCCCCATGTACGTCGCACTACAAATCAATATCATTTCGTTTGGGATGTTCTTCTCTATCTTAGGGGGAGTGGTTTTACATTTTGGAAGCTATACTCAACTCTATACGCTCACGCTATTAGTACTGTTATTTGCACTATTTATGTCGTTTAAATTAAAAGACAGCACTACATATCTTAAAAACACAAGCCTTCTCTAGCAATCATTTATGGGCACCTCTAAAACTTACTAATTCGATTTTAAGGGCTCAGAATAGTTAAAATTGGTACTCTTCCTTAGGAGTTGTTTTATTTACGAGATAGAGTTCTTTAATATCTGTAACAAAAAATACAATATTTTTTCAATACTTTTAATCATATCACAAAGTTATCATTTCTTTTAATATATATTGTATAATTATTTATAATATCGCCAATTCTAATCATAAGTGCAATTTTTTTGAAAGAGGTTGAAAGAGCGGGTTAACAGTATATCTGCTAATCTTTATTCGACCAAAAAGAAAGAAGTCGCATGAAATATAAGCAGTTAACCCTAGAGAAAAGGTACCAT
>JAJRVE010000119.1 GCA_024277445.1 Campylobacterales bacterium | reverse complement strand
GTTAAACAGCAAATAAAACATAATGCTTAGTAGTAAGACCATGATCCCCAAGGTCAAGATCTGTGAGCTGTAGAGGCTTTGGAGCATGTTGTTGTAGAGCACCATGACGTTGGAGAGGTGTACGTGTGCTTCGGGGATGTTTAGCTTGTAGACAAGGTCATGTTTGATCTTTTTGATGAGCGCGTCACGTCGAAGATCTTCGTTGGAGTCTACGATGCGTAGTGCAAAACGTGTCTGATTGTTCTCGATGCTGATGTAGGGATCGAGAATGATACTACGAAACTCTGTTGGTAACTCATTGTAAAGCAGTGCCAACTGGAAGTTGTCGAGACACTTCCCCTCATTTAGACTTCGACCAAGTTCTAACATGGTGCCCAATGAGACAACTTTACCTACTTCAGGAAGACTCTCAAGATAGTCATGTACTTGCTTCACCTTACGCATCTTTTCTCGCGTAAACCAATACTGCGCATCATTCGCCGAAGCTTCTAACTCCTCTTCAAAGGCATCAAACTCTGCAAACTCATCATCTTCATCCTCTACTTCAGCGACCTCAACAACCCTACTCTCTGGAAAGTCTATGACGATATCAAGCGGCGTTGTTCCCCCTAATTTCTTGTCAATGACGGCCATCCCTTGATAGATCTCTGTTGAAGGTTTAAAGTAGTTTATAAAACTGTTTTCTACCCTTAACTTAGACGCTCCAACCAGAGAGTAGAGAACCAGTAAAATCGTAGCAAAGAGAAAGAGGTTTCCATAACGCTCCGTCACTGTGGCGAAAAGTCGTGTTGGCGAAAAGCGACTCTCTATCGAAGGTACAGGTTTAGACCTTGGCATCTGTATGACAATGGCAGGAAATATGAGGTAGGTCAATACTAAGGAGATGGTAATACCTAAACTCATCATCAAACCAAGGTTGATAACCGGCAAGATGTCAGAAAAGATCAGAGAGGCAAAACCGGCTATCGTCGTCATCACAGCAAAAAATGTTGGTTTAGACATAGACGTGACGGTTTCTAAGACCAAGTCATACTGCGTCGCGTCGAGGTTTTCTCGTGCTAACTCTCTATAACGGACAATTAGGTGGATAATAATAGACATCGTAATAATCAACTGTAAAGAGACAAAGTTAGAAGAGATCACCGTCACCTGCCAACCAAAGATCCCCAATAGACCAATAGTTGCTATAATGGAGACTGTGAGTATCATCACCGGCAGTAAGACCCAGTGAAGTTCTCTAAAGACGATCCACAACACAAGAATGAGCAAAAAGAGCACAATGGAACCATAGACCTTAAGATCTTCCTTAACAAAGGTGATCATGTCATCAGAGATCATACTCACCCCACCCAAAAAGAGCTCGGCATGGTCATGATAGTCTGCCATAATCATGCGAATGTCTTCAATGTTTTGGTGTTCTTGTAAACGTAACATCTTCTGGCGAAGTTTAAAGCGTTTAACCACTTCTTGTAACTCCAACTTCTCCTCTGCACTAAGCCCTTCATCTCGCTCTTTTTGATGCAAGCTATTACGTTTGACACGAAGTTCTCTGTAAAGCGTATCGGTTTTTAGGTTGATCATGAGGGCGGTTGTCTTAAAGTCTTCACTTACCAAGTTCTGTTTGTAAATGGGGCTGTTAAGTAGTTCATACTTCGCCATCGTACGGTTAACATCACCAGAACTCAGTGTCGGGATGTTTTTAAGCATCTCTTTGATGGGTTTTGCGGGGCTTTGCATCAGTGGTACGGTTAAGATAGATGTCACAGAATCAACATGTTCTAAGTGCTCTAACTTAGCACTTAATGACGCGATGTCCGCCATACTTTGTTCAGAAAGAAGAGGTTCTTTTGGGGTGTAGGCGATCACTAGGATGTCAGGAGTCTGATAGCGTTCACTGATCAGACGACTAAACTGAAGATCTTTGTCATTTTCAAGTAGAAGCGTCTCAGCTGAGGCATCTACCTCCATCTTAAAGGCTTGTGAACCTAAAAACGCAACCGCTAAAAAAAGTACCAACAAGATACTTTTGGGGTAGGCTAAAATGACCTTACTAAAAAATGTTTGGATCATAATCTAAACGACTTACGAGTCAGAGGTTTGAAGTTTTTCAAGCAGCACTGCAAAGGAGTCCTCTTTTAAAATACCTGCAAACTGTGTACGATAGGTCTGAATAATACTGACCCCTAAGATATCTACATCATAGATGAGCCAGCCTCTTTTTTTAGACTTGTAAAACTTGTAGAGTATCTCTCGCTTCTCGTTTTTACGCATAAGACGCGTTGGAAGGTGGATACGGGTCTTAACTTGGATCGCATCATCAATGACCACAACCTCATCCGTATAAAGGTCAAGCTTACTCATGTACGAACGCATGACACGCTCTTCAAAGAGACGACTAAACTCTGCACGTTCTTGTTTAGTCAGTTTTTTCCATGCTCCCTTACCTAGACTCAAACGACCCATAAGACCAAAGTCAAACAGGGGTCTAACTAAGTCGTCCACTTGCGCGTCACGTTGTGTCTTAGCTATTTTTTTATCTTGTATAATCGATGTCACTTCACCAATGACTTTTTTCATGTTTGTCTCGACTTCTATTTTGCCATCAGCAAAGAGCGTTGACGTTAAGCCTAGTAACATTAAAATACTCATGATGTTTAATAAACGTTTTTTTAGCATTATTATTCCTTGATCTTTTTTTCTCGGTTTTGTTCAT
>JAJRVE010000118.1 GCA_024277445.1 Campylobacterales bacterium | reverse complement strand
CGTGCTTATGAACTCACAGAAGCTGGTGCCAGACTTGTAAAAGAGAAGTGTATAGAGTTCTCAACACCAGAGCAACCGCGTTTTTGTCTTGGAAGTGTCGGACCAGGTACTAAACTCCCCTCTCTTGGGCATATAAGCTATGATGTAATGTATGATGGATATACTGACTTTTGTAAAGCACTTATAGATGGTGGTGTAGATATATTTTTACTAGAGACTTGTCAAGATCCTCTTCAGATAAAAGCCGCTTTGCATGCATGTCAAGAAGCTAATCGCCAAAAAGAAGTAGAAATACCTATCATGATTTCTGTAACTATTGAGCTGAGTGGGACTATGCTTATCGGTACAGATGCACAAACAATCGCTACAATTTTAGAGCCATTTGATATTCTTTCTCTTGGGTTTAACTGTGGAACAGGTCCGGAACAAGTACTCAAACACGTAAAAACACTCTCAGAACTTTGGCATAAACCTATCAGTGTTCATGCAAATGCAGGACTTCCTCAAAATCGTGGTGGTTACACTTACTATCCGATGGGACCTGATGAATTCGTAGTCCAACAAGAGAAATTTTTACAGTATGATGGAGTAAGCTTTTTAGGTGGATGTTGTGGAACAACACCTCAACACATCCGTGCCCTAGTAAACGCAGTGAGCGACAAAACACCAAAGCCTGCAACAGGAAGTCATCCAAATGCAGTAGCTTCACTCTTTAACACAGTAGAGCTTATGCAAGAACCAGCTCCACTTCTTATAGGTGAGCGTTCAAATGCAACAGGTTCAAAAGCCTTTCGTGAACTTTTGCTTGCAGAAGACTACGAAGGAACACTCTCAGTTGCACAACAACAAGTCCGTGCAGGTGCTCACTTAGTCGATGTTAATGTCGGTTTTGCAGGACGCGATGAAACAAAAGATATGAATGAAGTCATGGGGATGTATGCACAAAAAACAGCACTTCCTCTTATGCCAGACTCAACTCAGACTAAAGGGCTAGAAACGGCACTTAAAAACATCGGTGGAAAAGCAATACTTAACTCAGTAAACCTTGAAGATGGTGAGCCAAAGTTTGATGCAGTCTGTCAGCTTGCTAAAAAGTACGGAGCATCTCTTGTTTGTCTCACAATTGATGAAGTGGGAATGGCTAAAAGCATAGAAGACAAACTTAAAATTGCGGATAGAATCATAGACTTAGCAACTAATCGTCACGGTCTTAAAAAAGAAGACCTTGTTTTTGACCTTTTGACTTTTACACTTGGCTCAGGTGATGCTGAGTATTTTGAAGCGGGTATTAATACAATCGAGGCAATTAGAGGGCTACGTAAAAAGCATCCTGAAGTTGGAGCAATTTTAGGGCTTTCAAACATCTCTTTTGGACTCGATAAAGATGCACGACCGTATCTTAACTCTATGTTTTTACACCACTGTGTTCAAGCAGGACTTACTTCTGTTATCATCAATGTTAAACACATCATCCCTCTAAATAAAATTCCAAAAGAAGAACAAGAGATTTGTGATGATTTAATTTTTAACCGTAAACCAAACGGAGAAGCACTTTTCACTTTCATAGAGCACTTTAGTACCAAAGAAGCGGTTGATAATGATGCTGTTGATGAAGAGTACCTTGCAATGAGCGATGAAGAAAAAATCGCTAAACTTCTGATGGATGGGGACAAAGATAGAATGATTCCTCTTGTTGAAGAAGCACGTCACAAGATAAAGCCTGAAGTTATTGTAAATGAGATTCTTATTGATGCGATGAAAGTTGTTGGAGAACTCTTTGGTAGTGGACAGATGCAACTCCCTTTTGTACTCCAATCAGCTGAGACGATGAAAAAAACAGTTGACCATCTTAACCCTCACCTTCCAAAAGTTGAAAAAGATGTAGATACTACACTTGCTTTGGGTACGGTAAAAGGTGATGTGCATGATGTTGGAAAGAACCTTGTAGACATCATCCTCTCAAACAATGGTTTTAAGGTAAATAACCTTGGTATAAAAGTAGATCTCGATACATTCTTAGAAAATATGGAACAAGGTCATGTCTCTGCCTTAGGGATGAGTGGACTACTTGTAAAATCAACTCAGGTTATGCTTGAAAACCTCGGTATACTTAAAGAAAAAGGTATTACTATTCCTATCCTTTTAGGTGGGGCTGCCTTAACTCGTAACTTCATTGATGACTTTTGCCGTCCTGCATATGATGGACCGATATTTTACTGTAAAGATGCTTTTGATGGTGTGACTGCGATGAGTCGCATAGAAGCGGGAAATATGGACACAAACTTACATCCAGATGCTCCAGTAATCGAGAGAGTTGTTAAAGAAGAGATAATTATTCCTACATTTGAAGAACTTAAAATGCCCAATAGAGATGTCAAAGTTCCAACACCTCCTTTTTGGGGACGTCGAGAAATAAAACTCACACGCCAACAGATAGAAATGGCATTTGAGTGGATAAACCATAAAATTCTTTTTAAATCTCGTTGGGGTTATAGCTCTAAGGGTATGGAAAAAGAGGCATACCAAAAACAGCTTGATGAAGTAGTCTGGCCAGCTTATGAAAAACTCAAAAAACAGTTTTTAGATGAAAAGCTCTTTGAACCTACTATCATTTATGGTTATTGGCCATGTAGAAGTGATGATGATTCTCTTCTTATTTTTCATGAGGATGAAGGGTATTTTAGCGAAGATGAGATTAACCATGAACCACTTGACAAAGTAATTGGTCGAGCAGAAGAAATATTTACCTTTCCACGCCAAAGAAAAGTACCTCACCGAGCGCTCAGTGACTTCTTTCACTCTGATAGACATGATGTTATCGCACTAAGCTGCGTTAGTGCTGGAGCTAAACTGAGTGATGCCGAACGTCTAATCTATGATGAGGGTAACTATACTGAGTACTACCAGTTTCATGGACTTGGAGTTGAGTTAGCTGAAGCGCTTGCAGAGATAGCACACAAACAAGTAAGACTTGACCTAAACATCGCAGAGGGTGAAAAACCAACACTCGCAGATGTACAGATGAACAAGTATCAAGGAAGTCGTTATAGTTTTGGTTATGCAGCTTGTCCTGACCTTGAACTCAACCGTCCACTCTTTAATCTCTTAAAGCCTGAAGAGTTTGGTATAGAACTGAGTGAAACTTTTCAGATACACCCTGAACAGTCAACTTCTGCGTTAGTAGTCTATCATCCAAATGCTACCTACTACAATGTATAAAGGATTAACAAGCTAACGTCGTCTATACGAAAGAGCTTCTAAAAGATGTTTCTTTTGTATTATCTCACTTGCATCCAAATCGGCAATAGTCCGAGCAACTTTTTGCACTTTTTTTATACTTCTAAAAGATAAACTAAAACGACTTACCGCCATATCTAATGTCTCTCTTGCCTCTACATCTAAAACACAAAACTCTTCAATCTCTTTATCACTCAGTTTCGCATTGAAACTTTTTTGTCCACGTTTTTTGTTTATGATGTGTGTTTGAACAACTTGCTTATGCATCTCTTTTGAACTCAAACTCGGTGTATCGGAGGGAGATACATTTTGCATTATTACATTTAAGTCTATTCTATCGAGAAATGGATCGGAGAGTCTATTTTTATACCTCTGAATCTCTAACTCATTACACCTACACTCTTTAAACTCGTTAAGTAAGTTTCCGCATGGACAAGGATTCATCGCACCAACAAATAAAAAATCAGCAGGGTACTCCACTTTTGAATTTACACGAGATATTCGTATTTTCCCATCTTGCATAGGCTCGCGTAGCGACTCTAAAACACTCTTAGAAAAATGCGGTAGTTCATCAAAAAAAAGTATACCATTATGAGCTAAACCAACTTCTCCAATTTTTGCCTTATGGCTACCCCCACCAAAGACACTTGCACTTGTAGAGGTATGATGAACTGTTTGCATAGTTCTATGGGGTTTAAAGAGTGGTTCTTTGTCGTCAAGAACTTGTAATTTAGCAAGTTCGAGAATTTCATTTATACTCATTGAAGGCAAAATGAAACGCAGTCTTGATGCTATCATGCTCTTTCCACAACCTGGGCTTCCTTCAAAAATTATATTATGAAAACCTGCTGCACTGATTAGAGCTGCCCTCTTTGCTACCTCTTGACCTTTTACATCTAAAAAATCTTCATCATACTCTTTAACATAGTAGTATTTCTCATTTGCCACTTCATAAGAGGGATACTCTATCTCAGACTTACTCATGCTCGGAGTTACTGTTGCTTGATTACGAAGTAGAGTTACAGCTTCATTGAGTGTTTGAACACCATAAAAAGATACATTAGGTATTTTTGAGAGTTTTGTTAAGGATTCAAAAGGAACTATTGCTCTTTGTATGATGTTTTGGTTTGCAAGTGACAGTAGAAGTGGATAGAGTTGTTTATTTTCTTTAACTGTCCCATCAAGTCCAAGTTCGCCAAATACGAACCAATCTTCTAGTTCTTCTTCTACATCATATATGGCGATGAGTAGTGCCATACTCAAGTCAAACTGACTCCCCTCTTTTTTTAAGTCACTAGGTGCTAAGTTTATTGTAATGCGCTTAGGAGGAAATTTAAAATCATTACTCAATAGGGCAGATTTAGCT
>JAJRVE010000117.1 GCA_024277445.1 Campylobacterales bacterium | reverse complement strand
CGAAGCACTTCAAGTTGCTCTTCACTAAGTTCTATCTGCGTATTAGCAATATGCTCCAACGTCGCCTTTTTAAGCTCTACACCCATCTCTTCAAGTGCATGTGTCATGTTACCAAAGTCAGTATAATCTGTATGGATAATACAGATACCATCTTCAGCCTCGATCTCTTCAAGACCAGCATCAATGAGTTCAAGCTCAAGTTCTTCAACATCCATATCTTCTGTCATCTCAAACTCAAAGATCGCCTTACGAGAGAACATAAAGTCAAGGGCACCCTTGTTCATCAACTCTCCATTATTACGGTTTATGATGTTTTTAATGTTGGCTACTGAACGCGTGTTGTTGTCTGTCAAACACTCTACGAAGATCAAAGCACCATTAGGTCCCTTACCTTCGAAGTTAACCTCAAGCATGTCCTTAGCATCTTTACCCGTAGCACGTTTAATCGCTGCGGCTATGTTGTCTTTAGGCATGTTTTCCGCTTTAGCGTTCAAGATCGCTGTACGGAGTTTCGGGTTCATGTCAGGTTCGCCACCACCCTCTTTTGCTGCTTTTTCAATCGCTTTTGCTAGCTTAGGAAAAACACGAGACATGTTCCCCCAACGTTTCATTTTTGCTGCTTTACGGTATTCAAAGGCTCTTCCCATGACATGCTCCTGGTATAGTATTAATTATTATCGCGATTATATTCAATCTTGACTTTAGATGAGCTCTAAAGGGGTTTACACATTAAAAGTTTTTACCTTCTTAGTTTTGTTTTCGTTTAAATACTTTTAAAATAGTATCTGTCTCTTCTTCACCCATACTTTTTTGTACCGACAAAAAAGTACGCAAAAAAGCTCTCGAAACGGCTTCAAGGTCGACACGCTGTCGACTACCTTCGCTACGGTCACTTCACTGCTAAAAATGGCAAACTCGCTTTCAGCTCAAACAGTGCCATTTTCTTAACGCAGTTACGTTCTCTTTGCTCTGCTCTGCAGGGGTTTCGAAAGAAGAGCAAGAGGTAACGCATTGATTAATGTAAAAGCTATTCGCTTTTATCCCTAGTCTAGCTTACAAACAGTTGTCTGTTCTTATGTCGTAGCAGTTCGGAAATGCAAACATGTTTGTACGTCAAGAGCAATTAAAACTTTTGAAGTGTATGAGCAGGGATGAGAGCGAACAGCTCTCACATTAATCAATGCGTTACCGCTTGCTCTTCATTCGTGGCATCTGCAGAGGCGAGTGTAGTAAATGGAGTTCCGTTAAGAGAACTGAACTGTTTGAGCGAATAGCGAGTTTTCAGTTTTTAGGAATGTAATGAACGAAATGAGTGCACCCGATAGCTATCGGGCTCGAAGCCGCCACGATCGGTTTTTCTGTTTCTCTTTTTTTCGAAAAAAAAAAGAGAAAGGGAAGCAAGATTTATTCAAATAGCCAAACTATTCAAACTAAAAGAAAATAAAAAAGCTTAGTAAACCTCTTTTACTCGCCCAACTTCACCACTCATCAAACGCACTTTAATCCCATGCGGATGCGAAGAAGACTTCGTCAAGATATCACGCACAACACCATCAGTCAGATACCCCGTATCTTGGTCTTGTTTCAAGACGATGGCAACACGCTTACCACTAATAATATTTTTACGAAGTTGACCGTCCATTATGAAGCTTTAGGCGTATAAGTCAATACTTTTTTAATGGTATCAACCGAACAGAAGAAGACAGCATCAAAAAGAGGATTGATTAGTGTTGTATCTTTGTCCACGATGTCAAAAGCATGAAACGTGAATCCTTCACCATCTTTGTTGTTTTTCGGCATAACTGTAAATTCTATGGGCTGAATCGTACGAAGAAGGTTCATTACTTTTTTATAAGACTTGTCATCAGCAGCTGGGATTAGGTTTCCACCTTCATTGTCATTCACACGAATAGCCGTTAAAAGGGTTAATTTGTCTTTAAAAATCACCTTCTCCCACTTAACGATGCCACGAGAAAAACGAAACTCAGAATGCTTTGCTGTTAATGGGTGTGGCTTAGTTTTACGGATGGCCTCGAGTAGTTGTAAGAAGTAGTTGACGCCACCAAAGGCCTCAGCACATTTTAGAAGTTGATTGTGATAGGCTGTTTTAGCGGCGCTATCTAAATTGTTGAAGTCGCACATGGCACTTCCTTTTTATGAATATAAACGTAATTATAGTAGAAAATATAAATATGTCTAAAATAAGTCTATATAACACCATATACATCAACGGGCTTAGTACTTTCATTTAACCTCTTATGTTAGGATGCAATACCAAAAGGAGTCCATGATGGCCGATATTAAAATTATTGCAACACTACAACTTAACAGTCCTGAGCTGTTAGAAGATTGGAAGAAGATCTCTGCTGATATTTCCGCTGACCTGAAAGCCAATGCGACAGGGTTTATCTCACGTGAGTCAGGTGTAGATGATGATGGTTTAGTTTATTGTATATTGCAATGGAAAAGTGTAGAAGATAGTGAAGCCTTTATGCAGTCACTCCCTCTTCGTCCAGACTTTATGGAGAATATGGTAGAGTTTTCACGTGTTGTTAACATGGAGAGTATGACTAAAAAGGTGGTTACACTTTTTTAACAAGAGTGCTGACGAATGCTTAACACAAAAGAGATAAAAAAACAGATAGAGATCATAAAAGCCCACTCTATTAATGAGTACCGTGAAACGATCCATCTCTTTCGTCTCTTAAAAAAGCGTGCGAAAAGTAAAGAGGAGAAGTCCTTTATACGCCATCAGTCTGTTGATATCTTGAAGATCACTGTGGTTGTAAGTGTAGGTGCACTTCCTGGTGGAACGGTTGTGGTTGCTTTCATCGAGATGGGGTTTAGAAAGTTTAACTCCACCATACTCCCGACCAGTTTTTCAGATGAGTTAAAGAGTAGACTAGAAAGTAATGCAATCGACAAGTCACGCGAAGACTAAACTAGCGCAATATACTCTTGTATCGCGGTAAGATCTTTTTGTAGTGTAATAAAGCCTTTAATACTTTGTACCATACCAACTACATCATCATGCGATCGCAGATCAATACGTTTTTGAAACAGTGCCTGCGTTGCTATATAAGTGTGAATGTCATCTTTGCTCACAGCTAACTTCGTACTTAACATCTTGGTATGAAGTGCAGCACTTGAAAGATCGTTGACGCTCTCTTTAGCTAATGTCTTAGCAGTATGACGTTCTAAACCTCTTGAGACCAAGGTGTTTGAAATACTCTGCTCGAAGGCGATATGACGCTGTGCAAGTACATCTGCAGGTTGTGGTAAGGTAACAAGTATCTCGCCTAAAGCGACATGAGAAGCAAAAATGATACTACCGAGAAATAAAATCTGATTTTTCATGCACTTCCTTGTTCCGAATTTACCTATTATCTACTAATAGAGTTAACCGATAGCCTATTTGTTCATAATATAAAGATTGTTACTAACATGGCAAGCATCTATGAAACGCTCTTTCAACTCTCTATCAAAACTCATCATGTAGATATCACTATTTTTAAGATCGAGGTCTATAAACGCTTCTAAAAGCACATCGTCAGCAACATTTTTTCCATGATCACACTTGGTAAAGTTAAATGAGTTCAAGGTCTTTGCGTAATCATAAAGGTTTGCTTCCCACTCACGCTTTTTAAGATAAAGTGAGTCAGGATTAGCCGCAAGGTAGATATGCTCATCTTCGATCTCAAAGGGTTCGATAAGATCGTTAAAAATAGAGGAGATGTTTGAAAAGTTTTCAATGTCCCAAAAAAGGTAACTTTTGTTTGCCTTACCTTTGTGCTTCTTGTTAATGAGTGTCACACGTTTCTTGATATTAAAATGGGTATGCGCTGTGTCGTTAGTCAGTTCGATGGTGTTTTTGAGTTGCTGCGCATCTGCCGTTGTAAACCCCAGTATCTTACCAAGCGCCATATAGAGTTCAAGGTTTTCTAGCTCTTCACGTGCCCCACCTTTTTGATAATGCTTTAACTTTTCGACTCTATTTTTACCAAAGAGCACGTTGACGTTAAGAGGATCTTTCGTCGGGTATAAGGCGACTACTTTTTGAAGGATCCGTTTCGCATCTTTCGTCTTTGGAAGTTCTACACTTCCTCTGTAGTGTTTACCGATAAATATCTTTTGCATGCAAGCCTCTAATGTATGATTGGGAGTATCTTAGCAAAGCGAGTTAATAAATGTATATAGATATTCATGTGCCAATAATCCCATAGTTCTATTTAAGGGCAGTGATTTGTTAAAAAACTATGCAGTTGGTTAGCAAACTCATGTGCATCTTTTTGACCAAAAGGTTTAGGTCCCTTCGTCATCTCACCACTTTCACGTATTTTCTCCATGAGGTTACGCATGGCAAGGTATTGCTTGATGTTGTCAACACTAAAAAGTTCACCTCTGTGGTCAATAGCATGTGCCCCTTTTACAATCACTCTATCCGCCAAAGGGATGTCCGCCGTAATGACAAGATCACCCTCTTGCACCATCTCAACGATTTTGTGGTCAGCTTCATCGGCACCTTGGTCGACAATAATATAAGTGATCAATGCAGAGTTCCCAATGTCAATTTTTTTATTGGCAATCACAAAGGTTCTTAGCTCTAAACGTTCAATAGAACGAAGCACAATAGACTTAAGTAAGTTGGGAAAAGCGTCACCATCGATATAGACAGAGAGTTTAGATGACATAGAGCAGTACCATAAAGAAGTGACTTATACTACCACCCATGACAAACAGGTGCCAGATAGCATGGTTAAAAGGTAAAGAGTCCCAAACATAGAAGACGACACCAACCGTATAGAACAAGCCACCTATCAACAAAAGCCACAGACCACCCGGTTCCATCACCTCAAACAGTGGCTTGATAGCGATTACAATCAGCCAACCCAGTAAAAGGTAGAGCACTAAGGAAAGTTTTTCAAACCGACCAGGATAAGCAAACTTGAGGTAGATCCCTACTAACGCAACACTCCAAACAAAGGCAAAAATACTAAACCCTAAAGTACCACCAAGCGACAGCAGTGTTATATGAGTATATGAACCTGCTATGAGTATGTAGATAGAGGCATGATCAAACTGTTGAAACTTCTTTTTGAGTTTGTGATGGGTGATGGCATGGTAGAGGATTGATGAACCATAAAGAATGATCAGCGTCACACCAAAAAGAGCGCTCGCAAAAACCGAAAGAGCAGAGCCAGTTTGAGAGGAGTACGCCACCATAATGGTGAGTGCAGCAATACTAAGTGCCAAACCAACTCCATGCGTTATGGCATGCCACACCTCTTCAATAAAAGAAAACTCATTTACATTGTTACTCAATAATCACCCTTTATCTTTGTTTCGTTTTTTGTAAAATAGGCACTAAAGAGTAAGTAGAAGTAACTTCCTAAAAGTAACATAACCGCTAACACTCTCACCGTACCTGAGATGAGCCCATCATACTCCAATACTCCTAACTGAGAGAACATGTACCAAAAGTCATGGGTAGCCGAACCCCCTAAAAAGAAAGGGTATTTGTTCGGTGTCTGTGCATACGACATATACCAAGCAACATAAATAAGGTTTTGTGCAAGCCACATCAACGCCAAACCCACACCTAAAGTGTTGTGACGTTTTTTGTAATAAAACAGGACAATAAGCGGTAAGGCAAGTTGAAACAAGGTCCCATTGGCAAAGGTGATAAACTCAGGACATGAAAGCAAGTAGCAGACACCATGCCCAGACTCATGCACGATAAGGTTTGCCGAAGTGAAAAGGTTATGTAAGGTAAGCATAATACCATCAAAGTTCAAGTGAATCGGCTTTGCGTGTATGGTCTCAACATAGCTGTCGTTATATTTACTCAACCACAGCACATAGGGCATTAGTAAGAATAGACCGATTTTTACAGCTGTATCACTAAGGCGTGTTACGCTCTGAGCAGTACCAGAGCGCGCGAACATCTCTTTAGGTGTCAGCTCTTGCCAATCTATCTTTTTCAATACGGTTTTAACTTCTCGACTCTACCATCAGCGTAACGCATGGTCACATTTCCAGGTTTAGTAT
>JAJRVE010000116.1 GCA_024277445.1 Campylobacterales bacterium | reverse complement strand
GATGAGTGTTAATGCAACGAGTGCTGCGAAGATACCTTTAGAAAGTGTCATCGTGTTTCCTTATGTTAATTTGAGGCGTATCATATCACTTTTAAGCAAACGTTTAGGACATGAAGCAGTAGTAACAAGTGAGATTAGAGCAAATAGCTTATTTTAACCTTAAATTAAGTACTGTTTAAGTTTAACTCCCTATACTTCCGCTAACTAAAATTAGAAAGGGTGCAATATGAAATTTACAAAAATTGCAACACCTGAGCAGATTAAACAAGAGTTGATCTTGATCGATGCTGAAGGTAAGACTTTCGGTCGTTTAATCACAGAGGTTGCAACACACCTTCGTGGTAAAAACAAGCCGTACTTTACTCCAAACGTTGACTGTGGTGACTACGTAGTAATCATCAACGCTTCTAAAGCAAAATTCAACGGTGCTGGCAAGCTAGCAAACAAAGAGTATTTCTCTCATAGTGGTTACTTCGGTTCTACTAAGAGTGTTAAGATGACAGATCTTTTGGAGAACAACCCAGAGAAACTGTTTAGACTTGCAACACGCGGTATGCTTCCAAAAACGAAGCTTGGTCGTGCAATGTTGAAAAAACTAAAGATTTACGCTGGTGCAGAGCATCCTCACACAGCGCAAATTGCTAAGTAAGGATTGATAGATGGCAAAAATCTACGCAACAGGACGTCGTAAAGCGTCTATCGCAAAAGTATGGTTAACTCCAGGTACAGGTCAAATGACAATCAATGGTCTTTCACTAGACGCATGGTTGGGTGGACTTGAAGCAAAAAAACTTCGTGTTAAGCAGCCGTTGGTTCTTTGTAAGCAAGAAACATCTGTTGATATCGTAGCTACTACTCTTGGTGGTGGTTTCGGTGGTCAAGCAGACGCACTACGTCACGGTATCTCTCGCTGTCTAGTTAAGATGGACGATTCACTTCGTGCTACTCTTAAGCCAGAAGGCATGATGACTCGTGATTCACGTGTTGTTGAGCGTAAGAAACCAGGTAAGCGTAAAGCACGTCGTTCACCTCAGTTCTCTAAGCGTTAATCGTTACACTTTTACTTCAATGCCCGCTTGGGCATTGTCTCTCTTCTTTAAAAACATCTACTTTTTCTTTATATATTAAATTTTATTGAACATTTCATCATCTTATATTTAATTCTCTTTTCACTTCTTATTTGCTAAAATCCATATTAACTTTTTCTGCCTTTCACCAAAGTCTCTCTTGCTTTAAGTTTAAGAGATTTTTCTGAACCGCTCTAGAAGTAAAAATGAACATTTACCCTTACTAGGTAAAAAGGAGTAGTGACTTGAAAAAAATCACAATGGCACTGGCATCTTCACTGATGGCTTTAAGTGCTTCTGCAGCTACAACGACTGATGTGACTAATCCTGTGGATTGGTTTGCTGAGGGTGAAGCGCACGGTAATATTAAGTACTATTTTATAGAGACACAGAAGAGTGATAATGGTAATTATTTACTTAAAGCATATGCAAACTCAGTTGGTGGTCAGTTAGGCTACAAGACGGCAAAGATGTATGGTTTCAGTTTAGGTGCTACCTTTATGACGACTAATCCATTTGCCCTTCCTGATACGGTTGATACTTCGATCATTGGACGTGACAATGCGGTACAACTTGGTTTAGCGCCTGGTGACAAAGTAGCTCAAGAAGGTTTTTCTGTTCTTGGTGAAGCCTACTTAGATTACCAATACCAAGGATTTAATGCTTGGTATGGTCGTCGTGTTGAAAAGACACCTTTGGTTAACCCTAAAGAGGTTCGTATGATTCCATCTTCTATCGAAGGTGGAGATGTTTCATATAGCTTTGAAAATGGCTTGAAAATTGGTGGTGGATACTTAGATAAGTTCAAACAACGTACTTCGAGCCGTTTTGTGAACATAGTAGAACACGCTCTTGGTCCAAACACTGAACTTATTACAGGTCATAAAAAAGGGAACGTGCTTCCTGCTTACTTAGAGTGGCGAGATGCTCACCATACGGTACGTCTTTATAACTACTTTTCTAAAGACTTTATGAACCTTACCTATTTTGATGCAGTTCACAAACACCAAGTCAATGAAGACTTTACATGGTTTGCTGGTCTTCAAGGTATGCATCAACATGGTATTGGTAACTCTGTGAGTAACATGGAAAACAATACTGCTGCATATGGTGGTAAGATTAATGGTCGTTTCTTTGGTCTTAAGGCAGGTGCAACGATAGATGAAAGCTCATTTTTATTAGCCTACACTAATGTTTTAGGCTCAAGAGACAACGAGCATAACTCTTTAGCCTTACCATGGGATGGAACACCGCTCTTTACAGATATGATTACATCTAACGATCTTTTTACTTCTAACTACGGTCAAGGTTTGACGAGTAGTGGCGGATATATTGCTGGTACGTCAGGTATAAAAGCAGGGTACACTCAGAAGTATGATTTTACAGGTATAAAAGGTTTTAAATCTGTTTTATCGTATGCTTATTATGATAACAACAACTTTGTAGATGCGCAACAAGATATTAACCTTGTTTTGGCTTATGGTATTAGTGATTTTTCACTAGCACTAAAAGGGATCTGGGTTAATAATAATGCAGGTAACACAGCGGCAGATACCGATGTTAAAGCAGGTGAGACTGGATCTTCCATCTCTCAGATCGACAAACTACACCAGTATCGTGTCATCGCGAACTGGAAATTTTAATTAAAGGACAAACAACATGAAAAAAACTATATTAGCAATGAGTGCAGTAGCTGCACTTCTTATGAGTGGATGTGCTTCTGACGAAGCTAAGGCAACAGCACCAGAGGCAGCACCTGCACACGCAGAAAAAGCAGCAGAAGAGACAAAGTATCCTGTTGGTCATGAAAAACACTGGGACTATGTTGAGCATGGTCCAGCACACTGGGAAGAGTTCTCTAAAACATGTGGTAAAGGCCATCACCAGTCACCAGTTAACATCATCCCAGGTAAATCAGTAGAGATGAACCATACTTATGACCTTTCTATGCACGAAGATATTCATACATCTGCAACCGTCATTGATAACGGTCACTCTATTAAAGTAACACCTAAAACAGGTGGCTCGATTACACTTCATGGTGAGACATTTAACCTTCTTCAATTCCACTTCCATGGTAAGAGTGAGCATACGGTAAATGGCAAGCGTTATGATATGGTGGTACACATGGTTCACCAAAACCCAGAGACCAAGCAACTTGCAGTTGTGGCCGTGTTCTTTAAAGAGGGTAAAGAAGATCCAATCCTTAATGATGTCATTAAAAACGTAGGTGGAAGCATTGAGGTTGATCCTCAAGACCTTCTTCCTAAAGATACAGCACACTACTACCACTACATTGGTTCATTAACAACGCCACCATGTTCTGAAAATGTTCAGTGGTACTTACTTAAAGAGCCAGTTGAGGCATCTAAAGAGCAGATTGAAGCGTTCCGTAAGTACTATGTAGACAATGAGCGTCCAGTTCAAGAACTTAATGATCGTAAAGTAGAGTCTAACTAAGACCTTAGAGCAGAGTATCGCTTCTGCTCTTTTTTTGCTTCCTTTTTACTCCAAACCTTCTCTCAAACCTTTTATAGACTTCATTCTTTTACCACTGTTACATTAATCAGATATACTTTTAGTTGAAACGACTAGCACAGCTATCTATTTCTATCTTCTACTCTAACGAGGTGTACCGTGGCAGCAGAGACCCTGATCAAAGGTAATGAACTTTTTCAACAGAGTTATTTCAAGAAAAATGAAAAAGAGTTATTACGACTGGCAAAAGAGGGACAAAACCCTAAGATTCTTTACATAGGATGTTCTGACTCTCGGGTGATTCCTGACTTGATGATGCAGACAAACCCCGGCGATATGTTTGTTATCCGTAATGTAGGTAACTTTGTCGCGCCATACAGCCCAAGCCTTGACTACCACTCAACAGCCTCTGCCATAGAGTACGCGGTAAGTGTCTTAAAGGTAGAAGAGATCATCATCTGTGGACATACCCATTGTGGTGCGTGTAAGGCACAGTTTGAAGAGATAACAGACCCTGAACTAATCCACACAAAACAGTGGTTAAAGCTGGGTGAACCTGCGAAAGATTTAGCAGTTAAAGCGATAGGAGCAGATGCGGATAAAGAGCGTCTGCTTCGTTTGACCGAGCAGTTTTCGGTGATTACGCAGTTGGAGAACTTACTTACTTATCCTTCTGTTCAGCGTCGTGTTAAGAGTGAAGAGATCCGTATTCATGGGTGGTACTATGATATAGAGAGTGGGAACATAGAGTATTACGATCCAGAATACAGCCTTTTTCAGCCCCTAAGCATGCTCGAAGAGTAACAAAATCTTCAGCTGCGGCGCGATTTGCACTTCAGTTCACCACTCTGTCTTGGTGGAGGGGGACACGGCGTCCATTTTTCTTAACGCTACACTAAAAAATAGAAGTCATGTCCCTCTGCTGGCAGGTTCTGACTTCAGCACAACTCACACCAAATCTGAACCTTTTGTCGGAACAGTTACTTTGGCAATGCGCTTTGCTGTTGCGGAACTTTTAAGAAAGTTCCAACTCCGTCATTCCTGCGAAGGCAGGAATCCACGAATCCTAACCTTCAAACAGTTTAAGACTCCCTAAGATGGACTTAGCCACTTTTCACTCTTCACCATTTATTATCTTTCTGTATAATCCTGCAACTTTATTTGAGGAACTTTTATGTCTAAAAAATTATTGATTATTGGTGCGGTGGTTGTTGCTGTGCTTGTTGCACTTCCACTTGTGGGGAACATGGGTGTTAAGAAGATCACACAAGAGCGTATTGCGATGCTTGAGGCGAATGGTATTAAGGTCGATGAGAGTGATAACGGTTCGAGTTATATGACGACGAAACGCCATTATGAGTTTACACTAGAAGATCCTACGGCATTTAAAAGTTATCTTGATACACTTTCTAAAGGTCAAGCGCCGGCTTACTTAAACACTATGCTTGATGATGTTGTCATGGGAGCGGATGTTGAGTACTCTAACTTACTGATCAGTAGTGATGTGTTGGTGGACTTGTATCCTGTTGCGTTTAGTAGCGAAGCTGATGCGCGTATGAAAGAAGAAGATGCCAAGCTTCATGAGCAGATGGTAGCCATGCTTGAAAACCGTGACTTTATGTACCACATGGAGTACGACATCTCAGGCGAGCGTTTTAAAGGACACATCAAAGACATTGACAAAACTATCGCCTTTGAAGATGGTCGTGTTGCTACTATCGTGTTTGAAAAGGCACTTTTTAAGGGTGAGGGGACACTAGTAGAACCTAAACGTGTTGATCTTACCGTTAAAAGAGCTAACCTTGACTTCGCGCTTGGTGAGAACGCTGATATGAAGTTGATGATGGAAGATCTGTCAAGTCAAAGTACCTTTAGTGCTAAAAACAGTTTTGATCTTACCTATGCAGCAAAAGCGCTTACTTTTCATTTTAATGACGCTGAGTC
>JAJRVE010000115.1 GCA_024277445.1 Campylobacterales bacterium | reverse complement strand
TTCCCATCTTCTATAGAGCCACTCTGTCTGAAGACAAGTTGCATGGAGACCATAGGTAGGCGGGTGTCTTCTTCGTGTATAAGAGGGATTTTAACACCCTCAACCGTAGCATAGCATGCACATTAATCCGCGAAAGGTGACTTGAGATGGTTCCCCCATCTATGGTACCATCAAGACGTTGTGCCCACTTAAAGGTCACATAGGGTTTATGCTGCCAACGTGTAAATGGTCGTAATAGATCTTCTGCTCGCTTAAAACACTCAACATCCATCTCAACGCTACATTCACTCTCTTCTAACAGTTTAATGCCACCGGCTGCTTCTGCATTAGGGTCTCTATGTCCGACTACCACTTTTTTAATACCAAGTTCTTTAATAAGCAAGGCACAAGAGGGAGTCTTACCATGATGAGCACATGGTTCTAAGGTGACATACAAGGTACAATCAACAAAGATATTCTTATGATTTAAACGTAAATAATCGTGAATTGCTGCCGAATCGGACAAAAGCAAAATGGCACTATCACCTGTAAGCTCTGAATATGCCATCTGTAAGGCATTAACCTCTGCGTGAGGTTCACCCGCTTTTTCATGAACACCAACAGCCACAATCTTTCCATATTGATCAACCACACTACAGCCTACGGCAGGGTTAGGAAAGGTTAAACCTTGAAACTCCCACGCTGAGTCGATAGCCACTTGCATAGGCGATGGACCATGCAGTAACATTAGCGTGTCGCTCTAAAAAAGAAAGTTATTTGGAAGGAGTGAGTAAAAAGCACAGGGCTTACCACTCGAAGTAAGTCGATGCTTTGATAACGTCGCCGTAGCTGAAGCTCTTTTCACCCTCTTCGGTGTCGAGAGTGATCTTGTCTCCCTCAACACTTTTAAGCGTACCACGTAGTTTTTTCTCTTCAGTTGTTTGAACACGTAGTTTTTCACCAAGTGAACATTCAAAGTGCATCAGTGATTTTAACTTACGCTCTATACCAGGAGAACTAACTTCTAAACGGTAGTCACCACGTACAGGTGCAGTGACATCAAGAAGCGGAGAGATCATCTTAGTGACCTGAACTACTTGGTCCATCTTAACTGCTTCTGCTGTGGGATAGATGATGTTGACACGATAGATGGTCTCTTCATTCTCACTCACAGTGGTAATGTCGTAGACTCTCAGATCTAAGGACTCAACCATGCTTTTGATATCTGATTCAAGACTCATCTTTTCTCTCCTTAGCGATCTGTTTAAAAAGATCTTCTATTTTCTGACTCTGCTTTAACAGGTCATCAAACTCAAAGGTCAAAGTAGGTGAACGAAACCAACCTTGATCTTTCATACAGTGTGTCTCAATAATGGGACGCGCTTTTTTAAGTTGCTTTAGAAACTCGTTACGCTCTTTTTCACTGTAATCATGCGGATCAAGGTAGACCTTACAGTCATCACGACCTTTAGCACAACGTACTTCGATCACATCAAGTTCACGAAGACGTGCATCATTAAGTTGGGAGAGTGCCTCTGGGATGAGCTCCCCTAAGATGGAGTCGAAGCGTTTGAGTTTTATCTCAGCGTGGGTCAAAGTTCTACTTTTTGCTCAACTTTAACGAATGTCTCGATAACATCGCCGACTTTAACATCTTCGTAACCATTAAGTACAACACCACACTCAAGGCCTTTACCAACCTCTTTAACATCGTCTTTGAAACGTTTAAGAGAGTCAAGTTGACCTTCGTGGATAATAACACCGTCACGGATAACACGTACAAGTTCACCACGAACCATCTTACCATCCATAACCATACAACCGGCAACCATTCCCTTAGGAATTTTGAAGGTATCACGTACGTCTGCTTGACCAGAGTGCTCTTCAGTGTATTTCGGAGCCATCATACCCGTAAGCATTCCAGTAATATCATCAAGAAGCTGATAGATAATAGTATACGTACGGATCTCTATGCCTTTTTGCTTCGCTGACGCTTTTACTGCACCAGTAGGACGTACGTTGAATGCTAGAAGAACACAGTTCTCAGAGTTGTTAACTAAGGCAAGATCATTTTCAGTCACTCCACCTACACCAGATGAGATAACCTCAACCTTGACCTCTTCATTACGAAGTTCCATCAAGCTTGTCTTAATCGCCTCTAGTGAACCATGAACGTCTGTCTTAAGAACAACCTTAAGTTGCTTCAAGTTCCCCTCTGCGATTAGTGCAGTAAGTTCATCAAGAGATGTCTTAGTACTTGCAGAAAGCTCTTTCATACGATCATAATCAGCACGTTTTGTAGCAAGTTCACGTGTCTCTTTGTCAGAGTTCATCGCGATCATCACTTCACCTGACGGTGGAACAGAGTTAAGACCAACAATGACTGCTGTATCTGAAAGACCAAGTGACTTAACCATCTTCTTCTGATCATTAACGATCGCTTTAACACGACCATAAGCCGAACCACAAACTACGTTGTCGCCCACTTTAAGTGTACCGTTTTGAACGATAACCGTCGCAACTGGACCACGACCTTTTTCGATCGTACTCTCAACAACAACTGCTTTAGCCATTGCTTTCGGGTTCGCTTTAAGCTCAAGTACTTCTGCTGTAAGCAAGATGTTTTCAAGAAGATCATCAATACCTTCACCTGTTTTTGCAGAAACAGGGATAAACTCAATATCCCCACCCCAATCAACTGGTGTCATCTCTAACTCTGCCATCTGACCTTTTACAAGTTCAGGGTTAGCAGACTCTTTATCCATCTTGTTGACGGCAACAATAACAGGAACACCTGCTTCTTTAGCGTGCTTGATCGCCTCTTTTGTCTGAGGTTTGACACCATCATCAGCTGCAACCACAATAATAATAATGTCGGTTACCGCAGCACCACGTTTACGCATAGCAGAGAATGCCGCGTGACCCGGAGTGTCTAAGAAAGTGATCTGTTTACCGTTCTTCTCTATAGAGTAAGCACCGATATGCTGTGTGATTCCACCGGCTTCACCGTTAGCTACACGTGCACTACGAATCGCATCAAGAAGTGAAGTCTTACCATGATCAACGTGACCCATGATCGTAATAACTGGAGGACGTTCGACCATGTTAGGATCTTCATCACTCTCAGCGTCATCATACTCTTCTTCGTAATTAAACGCGTCTTTAGGGTCGATTGTTGTTACTTCAACATCAAACTCTTCTGCAATGATTTCGATCTCATCTTTTTTCAAGAAGTCGTTTTTCGTCACCATCATACCCAGTTCGAAAAGGACCTTGATAACTTCTGACATGCTTCTACCAAGTGCTTCAGCGAACTCGTAAACACGAATGTCCTCAGGGATCTCTACGTGAGTAACAACTTCATCTTCAACGATCTTCGTGTACTTCTTACGTTTACCACGAGAGACTTGACGTCCACGGTTGTTTCCACGGTTTTGACCTGCTTTAGAGTTACGACCTGCTGGACGTGGTTGACGTGGCTTACGAGGCTCTTCTTTAGGAACAACCTTGTCAACCTCTTTAAGATCAAGAAGAACAACCTGCTCATCTTCGTAATCCATAGAGACATCTGACATACTACCGCCGAAGATGTCCATAGATTGGCCAGCTGACTTTTTAGCTGCTCCACCTTTACGTGACTTACGTGCTTTACGATCTTGTAGCTCACGAAGCACATCTTCGCTCACCTTACCGTAAGAAGAGACCTTAAGCGCGGCTGCTGATGCAGATGCTGCGTTCGCATTTGTATCAATACGTGGCTTCTTCTTTTTAACGATCTTAAGACCTGAACGTTTGATCGGTGCAACCGTCTTAGGACCTACTTTTTTTATACCAGCAAGTGTATCTGGTTTAGCAGTTTCTTTTGCTTCAGTCGCAGGTGTTTCTGCCTTAGTCTCAGTAGTTTCAGCTTTTGGAGCCTCTTTTGCTACTTCTTCTGTTTTCTCAGCAGGTTTCTCGTCTGCCTTGACTTCTTCAGCAGGCTTTTCATCTACTTTAGGCTCTTCGCTTGTAGGCGCGTCCTCTTTTTTAGCTGCTTTTTTCACTGTTACTTTTGGCGTAGCAGGTTTAGGAGCTGGTGCACCATTGATAATAAAATTCGCTATCTTTTCAGCATCTTCCATAGATACTGAAGATGAAGCTGACTTAACAACGACTCCCATTTCTGAGGCTTTTGTTACAACTTCTTTTGAATCGATACCGAGTTCTTTTGCAATTTCGTGTACTCTAACTTTTTCTGACATCAGTGATGATCTCCTTAATTTGGGTCGACAGGTAGTTCATGTCCCCACTCTTGCAAGCACGCGCTAATGCACGTGTTACTTTTTTCTCGTTCTCAAGACAGTCCGAACAGAGATAAAAACTCCGTCCTTCACCACTATGAGCGCTGAGACGTTGTTCCTTGCACTGTAAACGTAAAAGCAATTTCTGCTCAAAACGTTCACGACAAGCAACACACATTCGTTGGGGATAGGTTACTTTTGGCGCCATTATATCTAATTCTTTCTTGAAAGTAGGTGGTATTTACATGAGTGTTAGCAATTAACGCTCAGTAATGATTCCATGGTTATCAAAATCCAGTGTTTTCACACGATAATCTGGATATTGTTTAGCAAAAAGCTCATGCAGTTTACGCGCATCTTCATCATAGACCATCGAGAAAAATGTCGATCCAGAACCTGAAAGTGTACTCATCAAAGCACCCTGTTCGTAAGCAGTTTTTTGGATAGAAAAAAGTTCAGGAAGCATCTTCATCCGTACCTTTTGGTGGAAACGATCTTGAGTAGCAAGACGCAACATCTCCCAATCCTCATTAAAAAATGCCGCTACCGTTAAAGCAGTGTGTGACAGGTTGAAGACCGAATTCTCTTTAGAGTAGGAACGCGGTAAAGTTGTACGAGACTTAGCGGTAGAGATGGGCTTGTTAGGGATCACAACAACCGCTTTAATGTAGTCTGGCAGGTGCTTTTTTTGTGAGAAAACTTTTTGTTTCTCAACAGTAGCTGCATTAAAACCACCCATCACTGCTGGTGTGATGTTGTCGGGATGCGCTTCATAAACAAGGGCATGGTTAAGTATGCGACGTTTAGAGACACGAACACCGGCTGCTTCATGCGCAGTAGCAATCGCCGCTACGATAACAGCAGAAGAGCTACCCAAACCACGTGAAAGTGGGATGTTGTTGTAAAAAGTAAACTTGTAGTTTTGACGTTTGTTGGTCAGGCGTTTGTAGTGGTCATTAAAGATACTTACAAAAAGGTTGTTACCTTTAAGACGTGGATTACCTTCGCCCTCACCCTTAATACTAACACTAAAAAAACGTGAGGGTTTAAACTCAACACGGTTACGCAGGTTTACAGCAAGACCCAATGAGTCAAAACCTGGCCCGAGGTTGGCACTAGTGGCCGGTACACTTATAATCACTACTTGTCCTTATCCGACAGCGCCGATGCCATAAAAAGGCGCGCTCTCTGTGCTAAAATCTTCTAATTTGAGTTGTTGAGGCAGAGTAAATTCCATCACGGGGGCTTCTAAGAGCGTCTCTGTCTCGATTGCGTCCCTATTTTTAACAAAATAGAGCTTTCCAACTGCTTTTATTGGGGTATTGTTGTTAAAGTAAAAAGCATCTGTAGCTAAAAGGGATATATTTTTAACAATACAGAGTGTTCTTAAGAAAATGAAGCTCACTTTGATGGCCATAAAACTTCCGGGACCATTCGCATAAACAATGTGTTCTATCTCGTATTTTTCCAGAAGCGTTTTAAAAAGTTCAGGGAGTACTTCTGAACTCTGCTTCTCACTTTCGATGGTCTCTACAAGCTCTTTATCTTTATAGACACCGATCATGATCGGTGAAGTAAGTGCAATGACAACTAGATCATGCATAAGCTTTTGCCATCTCCTTCTCTTCAGCACCAGAGAGTTCTACCACTTCAAAGTTTTCAGGATCTTTCAACAGTGCCAACGTCAACTTGTGATTCAAGTCATGACTTCCAGCAAAGGCTTCGTATGAACCAATGAAATTAAGACCCAGCAGTGACATGTCACCAATAGCGTCAAGGATCTTATGGCGTACGAACTCATCGGTGTAACGCAAGCCTTCAGGGTTCATCACCTTTTTGTCATCCAAACCGACTGCATTGTCAAGACTGGCACCAAGGGCTAAGCCTTTTGACTGAAGGTACTGCATCTCATGTAAAAAACCAAAGGTTCTCGCACGTGAGATCTCATGCTTGTAGTTGACCTTGTTAAAGTTTAGTATAAAGCTCTGTTCAGCGATGACGGGGTGTGCGAACTTAATGGTAAAGTCATATTTAAGGTCGTCAGA
>JAJRVE010000010.1 GCA_024277445.1 Campylobacterales bacterium | reverse complement strand
CATGGATATCATTTATATGCTCGATGACTTCGGTAGAGGTGATGAGGTCGTACTGCTTCTTTTCATATACTTTTTGTGGTGAAAAGAACTTATCATAATAATCAACATCAAAGCCATCTTTTTTCATGACCTTAGCTAAGACAGGATTTGGTCCTGAACCAAAGTCTAAAATAGTAGTAATCTGCTCTCTATAGGGTAAAAAGGTCTTCTCCATAAAGTCTTGAAACATGGCAACATAGCCCAGGTTCTCTTCTGAGTTGTTATGTTGTTCATAGACTTTTAACTCTTTATCTCGTGTGACAAAGGCATCTGTATCTTTGAAGATAAACTCACACTCTGAGCAGTGATAGGTTTCACATGCCATATGCTCATCATAAAAAGATAGGACACTTTGTTGGCAGAGTTTACAGACCATTATAACTTTTGGGCTTCAATGGCTTCGACTTTCTCTTCGATGAGGAGTAGGGCTTCGATTTTTGTCTCATATAGCTCTTCGACTGCAGTTAACTCATCTGCCACGTCGCTAATACCACGTTCTTCGTAACAGTTAGGATCTGCTAAACAGGCATTAATCTCATCTATCTTATTTTCAAGGTCGTCTATCTCTTTTGGTAAACTTTTTAGAGCTTCATTTTCTTTGTACGAGAGTTTGATGTTCTTTGGCTTCTCTTTGGGCACCTCTTTTTTCGGAGCACTTTGTTGCGCCTCGTTAACAATGCTTGCTACTTCACGTAACTCTTTCTCATCTTCGAGGTACTCAGAGTAGAGTTGATACTCCTCTTCGATCAGGCCATCATGGTTTTTAAAGACAAAGAGCTTTTTGGCGATCTTGTCTACAAAGAAACGGTCATGGCTCACGAGTATGACAGCACCAGGGAAGTTCTGAAGTTGTTCTTCAAGGATGTTGATGGTGGGGATGTCAAGATCATTAGTAGGTTCATCAAGTATCAGGCAGTCTACGTTCTTGGTAAAGAGTAGGGCAAGGGCCACACGATTCTTCTCGCCACCACTGAGTGTACCAATCTTCTTCTCTAAAAACTCTCGTGGGAAGAGAAAGTTTTTAAGATAACCATAGACGTGCATGTTAGATCCACGTACACTGACGCGGTCTCCACCGTTGGGACAGAAGGTCTCGATGAGGTTTTTAGAGTCTTCCAGCAGTTCACGGTGCTGATCAAAGTAACCGATACTAAACTCCCCTTGTTTGATCTTGCCTTCGGTCGGTTTTATGCGTCCAAGCAGGACTTTAAGTAGGGTGGACTTACCCGTACCGTTTGGTCCAACGATGGCGATGACATCTTTTTGTAAGATACGGGTTGTAAAGTCTTTAATGAGGAGTTTGTCGCCAAGTGTAACACCAAGTTTCTCGACTTCAAAGAGCATCTTTTGCTTGTTGACACTTTTTTCACGGTTAAAGTGTTTCTCTTCACGCTGGACTTCGACCTTCATCTTACGGATCATGGCTGGGTTGGTTTTAGCCGCTTCACGAAGTTGCATCAGACGCTCTTTACGCCCTTCGTTACGTTTCAGACGAGCGCGAACACCACGTGCGAACCATTCGTTCTCTGTCTTAAGCATGCCTAAGAGGTTGTCGTGTTGTTTTTGAAGGGTACGGATGTACTCGGCTTTTTGGGTGAGGTAGTCAGAGTAACCACCTTTGTATTCACGTAATGCGCCATCTTCGACCTCAATGGTCTTGGTAGCGATCTGGTCGATGAAGTAACGGTCGTGGGAGATAAAGACAAGGGTATACTGCTCTTTTAAGATCAGCTCTTCCAAAAACTCGACCATATAGACATCAAGGTGGTTGGTTGGTTCGTCTAGCAGAAGCACATCTGGCTTTTGAAGTAGGAGTCCAGCAAGCGCAACGCGGCGCTGTTCACCACCGCTTAACATCATGACAGGTTTCGTCTCCATATGTTTGAGATTGAAGTGAACCAAGATACGTTCGATCTTATCATCAAGACTCCAAGCGCTGTGGTGATCAAGATAGCTTGAGATGTCTGAGTGTTCTTTGAGTAGTAGTTTGTCCTCAAAGTTGTCAGCGAGTTGCAGTGAGAGTTCATCATAACGTGTCTTAGCATCATAAAGCTCTTGCAGGCCACGTTCTACTGCTTGACGAACACTATCATCGGCTTCAAACTTAGGTACTTGGTCAAGCATTTTGATCTCAAGGTCTTGCTTGGTGATGCGTCTACCATCATCAATGCTCAACTGTCCTGAGACAGCTTTCATCAATGTTGATTTGCCACTGCCGTTCTTGCCGACAATGACGATGCGTTCACCTTCGTCAACGTGGAAGTTGACGTCGATGAGGATCTTTTGAAGGTCATAATGTTTGTGTACGCCAAGGAGGTCTATTAATGCCATGCTGCTCTCAAAATTAAAGTATGGCATTTTAGCGTAGATGGGCTTTGTATTTTTCGTATTTATTCTATTTTCACACTTTATTAACACTTTATTAACACTTTATTAACATTTTATTTCTTATAATGCGATGTATATATACAGGATGTCAAATGCGTAAAAAACTTGTTGCTAAGATTCAAGAAAATATGGAAAAGTATGAAGCCCTTATTTTGGAAGCAGTTGATGTTTATGCTTATCAGCAAAAGCGTTATGGTGTTGAT
>JAJRVE010000009.1 GCA_024277445.1 Campylobacterales bacterium | reverse complement strand
CTCTGCTAGAAGGTTGTAACTTTTTAAATCTAAAACTTTTACTTGTACAGTTACTTTTTGCGATGCATCTCGTTGTCGCAGAGCTTTCAAGAAAGTTTTTATGCCGTCATTCCTGCGGAGGCAGGAATCCACGAGTTTTAACCTTCTAAGAAGTTCGAGCTCGTTTAAGATGAACCAAGTCATCTTCTTATTACTTAATAATCAAACCCATCATTATCATTTTTCTTTTCCAACATCAACAATCTACAACTCTTCTCTAAGATGGCGAGTTGTTTTGCCATCTCATGGAGGTTTCGGTTGTAGGCATAGACACCGTAGCCACGTATGACCATGATGTTTGTCTTGTGACTGAGGAAGTATTGGGGGATCTCGGAGGCGGCTCTGTCGTACCAGTCGTCAAAGTTTTTTGGATCGTAGATGGTGATCTGTCCTAACTCTTGGTTTCCAAAGAAGTCTTTGGGGGTGATAAGGTTGTGGTCGATGGAGTAGGCGGTAGTGAAGGGTGGCATAGAGAAGGTGATGAACTTTGCATCGGTAATCTGTTTGTAGATACCCTTATGGATGCCTGCGTCGACACTAGCATCATTCCAGCGATAGTCCTGCGCAAAATAGAGCTCAAGTAGATCTTCTTCACCAATAGCGTCAAAGATGGCTTCTTTCGTATTGATAACAAAGCGATTACTCTCTGTTTTGGCAGATAGTGCCCCATGATAGATGCCGTAAAAATCTTTACGAAACATGGAGAGGGCAAAGGATGATAGTTGTTGGTTAAGACGCTGTTTATTCATAGCGCTATTGTAGCACGAGTCGTTTTAATATGGATATAGTGGGAGAAGAAGAGTGAGAGAAGATGGTCAGTGACCACCTAGGTAGAACTTATTTTAGTTCGCCGTTGCCGTACTCTTCGTAAAGGTACTCTGTAACGATTTTTGCGTCTGGGTCAGTAATAGGTGCTTTAAAGTGAACCATCAGCTTCTTGACCTTACCTGCCCAAAATGCTTTAGACTGACGACCTTGGTTAGTTACGTAACCAAAAGAATGACAGGTAAGACAGTTGGCATTGACCTCGCCAAAACCTTTACCCATCTTTACTTCAAAAGGGATGTAAGGGACTTCGATGTCACCTTCGACTTGTGCAAACAGTGGTGCAGTTACGATTGCTGCTAGTACTAATAGTTTTTTCATCATCATCTCCCTTATACCACGTCTACTGTCACAACGTCAATACCGTTGAACTTGTAACCACCATGGTTCCATTTAATATCTTTAGCAAGTGGTTGTTCTTGACCGATCTTGTTGATCGCTTTTGCCATAATCGTCATCTTACCAAACTTCATCGGCTTAATAGCAAGCTTAAAGCCTCTATACGCGTAACGTCCAGCCTTACCATCGTCTAACTCAGCAGACTTCCATGTCTTACCGTTGTCGATGGAGATCTTAACATCACGGATACCATGACCATCATCAAAGGCAACACCGCGTACAACAACGTGTGACTTCGTCTGAAGTACGGTGCCATTTTCAGGGTAACCTATAAGCGACTTAACATTCATCTTAGTGATAGGCTTAGTCTTTTTAGCTTTCTTTTCTGGTGTTTCACACTCACACTCATTATCAGGCACGCGGTAAGCGATATCCATAAAGAAGAGTTTTTTGTACTTGTTTGTTACCGTAATGTTACTCAACATCTTAACCCATGAGTCAGAGTATGATCCAGGGATAACAAGACGAAGTGGATAACCATTGAGGTATGGTAGGTCTTCGCCGTTCATCTCATACGCCAAGATAACATGGTCATCTAGTTCGTCAAGGTGAAGTTCACGAACGAAGTTTGGTGTTTCGTAGTAAGCTGCTTTTTCGCTACCGTTAAAACCGATCCACTCGGCATCTTTTTTAAGGCCTGCTTGGTCAAGAAGGTCGCTCAAACGCACACCCTTCCACTTAGCACAACCCATAGCACCGTGACCCCACTGGATACCACCAGCAGTCGGTTTAAATGCAGAACGGCTGTTACCACCACACTGAAGAACCGCAGTCACTTCAACCTGCTCAAAATTAGCAGGATCTTTCAAAAAGTCAAGAGAGATGTTCAGCTCTTTTTTTACAAGACCATCGATCTTGATCTTGTAGTTTTTAGGGTCGATGTGCGTCGGGATGTCCGGCATGTGCCAACGTACAAAGAATGCATCGTTTGGCGTTATGGTGTTAGCAAAGACACAACGTGGTGTCTCTAGTAGTGGTGGACGATCAGAGTAGGTGATCATGGGGCGTTTTTCAGGAAAAGCGATGGTTGAAATCTTACGATTATCAATTGGTTGTCCTGTTACACCAGCTTCAAGAGAAGTTGCCATAGCTGCGGCAGCTCCTGCGATAGATGTTTTGAAAAAGTCTCTACGTTTCATACGGAACCTTTGGAAAATAATTGTTTGTATTTTATCATAGTTAAATAGTAAGGACAAATAAAGTTAAAGAGATGTAATAAACAGTATAATTGAATGTAAATAATTGTAACGCACAATAATAATGAATTAACTACCACTCTATAGCATTAAAGGTTAAACCATGTACTCATTTAAACAACTTGAACTTTTTGTCTCTTTAGCCCGCACACAACGTGTCGTCGAAACGGCGAAAGAGTACGAGATGAGCCAGTCCGCTGTTTCTATGTCTATTAAAGAGTTAGAAAAAGAGTTAAATGAGCAACTTTTTGATCGCATAGGCAAAAAACTGGTACTTAACGACAGGGGACATCTTCTTCTCAGTGAGTGTGAGAGTCCACTCGAAAAGCTACGTAACATCTACGCTAGTTTTGGAGATGCTCAACTCATGGGAGAACTCCGTATCAGTGCAAGTGCAACGGTGGCAGACTACTTCATGCCTACTCTCATCAACAACTACTTACAGCAACACGAAGGAATGCACCTACGCCTAAGTAGCGCCAACTCTTCAGATGTCATAGAGCGAGTCAAAAGTGGTGAGATCGATCTTGGTTTCATAGAAGGTGCCTGTAAAGACACCAACATAGAGTGTCATGTCTTGATGGAAGATGAGCTAATCGTTGTGACAGGTGACAAACAGTTTAAAGACCATGAACCACTTTTTATCGATCAGTTACTACACAAGCGTTGGGTAATGCGTGAAGAGGGCTCCGGTACGCGTTCGGTCTTTTTAAATGCCATCGCTCCTTTAGACAAGGAGTTAAATGTCTTTATGGAGTTTGGAAGCATCGAAGCCATCAAAAACTTTTTAGAGAGTGGCGATGACTACTACACCGTGTTACCACGCATCACAGTTGAGAGTGCACTAAAAGAGGAAAAACTCTTTGAAGTAAAGGTACGAAACATGGAGTTTCATCGGGATTTTATATTGGTTAAACGTAAAGATAGAGGCGAAACTGCCTTGATGAAGCACTTTAAAGACTTCGTGATGCAGCGATTTTCTGCGGAATAGAAATATGAACGCTTAGTCTAAACCTTCTTCAGGAGTTACATCAGTAGATGCTACTTCAGCACTTTCTGCTTCCATCTTGGCTCTGTCAGCCTTAGAGATATAACGTTCCTTAGAGGAAGTCTTTAACTTCGCACGGGCACGTTTGAGACGTTTGTTATATATCTTTTGTAGTTTTGCT
>JAJRVE010000114.1 GCA_024277445.1 Campylobacterales bacterium | reverse complement strand
CATCGGTGTCTGTTGGTGTAAAGATCTGGTTGGTGAGTGAAAAGGTGGCGTATGAATAGGTCTTGTCATAGTCTAGAAAGAGTAGGTTGTAGAGGGCGTAGTCTTCATCCTCAATGAAAAAAAGAAAAGAGAGTCTTTCACCTGCGCTGTAGTCATCATCTGTCTGGGTGTAGATGTCATCTTCGAAGTAGAAGTTAAAACGATCAAAATGCCAAGTGTTCGTGGTGTCACTCGCTGCAGTACTCTCATCAGCATGAAGTATGGTAACGAACAATAAAGATACTAGTATAAGTCTTATAGATTGCATAAACATCATATACGTCCATTTCTTAGATACTTAAGTATACAGCGCCTTATCTATGGGAAAGATAAAAAGAGTGTATCAAGGGTAATCGCGTATAGAACATGCTTATGTATTTTTGATTAAATACAAGTCGCTATAATTTTAGAAATGTTTTTGTAAAGGATCTATGATCAATTTTTCTAAGCTATTAGCAGAGTATGGGGAGCGTGTTCCCGGTTATGAGGTTGGTGTTGTAAATGACCGTGAGGTGAGGGCAGCCGCTGGGATTATGTTTATGTTAGGGATGATCGTTATCTTTGTGGGGATCGGTTATAACCATGTGATCGTTGCACGAGTTTACTTGACGTTGGTGTTTTTGGACTTGAGCATTCGTCTTTTTAGTCCGAGCTATGCTCCTTTTATGTTACTAGGAAGGTTCTTTGTACGCAATCAAAAACCTGAATACGTTGGAGCAGCCCAGAAAAGGTTTGCATGGCTAGTGGGTTGGATCATATTTTTACCGATGATGTACTGGTTTGTACTGCATTGGGATATCACTTTTTATAAGATCTTGATCTGTGTCTTATGTTTGAGCATTATCTTTGTTGAGAGTGCTTTTGGTGTCTGCTTGGGGTGTAAGCTTTACCCTTTCTTTTTACGAAAAGAGGCGCAACACTGTCCAGGGGGTGTTTGTGAAGTACCGACAAAAGATCCCATCCAGACCTTCTCTTTTATACAGAAGATAATTGCGTCGGCGATGATGATAGGACTGCTTTATGGAAGTTATCTCTTTTTAGCCAAGACAGATTCTCGAACGTTTTTCGGAGAGTTCTTGCATGAGATCGTGTTGACCGATCAGCAGTTGTATGATGAAAATGAAGCGAAGATGGAAGCAGAGTTTAACGCTGAGGATGATGACTTTTAAGCAAAAAGCCATCCACTAAGTGTTCGTGATACAAACGACTCTTAGAGTTGAATAAAGAGTAGATACCGCTTCTCTGGTATCACCTCTCCAAATCCTATGAGTGACTTGTCTTGACGCTCATCGTCTTGGGTGTAGGTAATGCAGACTTCATACATCATGGCTTCGTTGGTGTAGCTGTTAAGTTCTTGGAGCAGGGTACCTACCTTGATAGGATCGTCCTGACCTAAAAACAAAAATAACTTTTTAGCACTCTCATCTAGGCGGTAGTGAACAATATTACTTTGCCAAATGGGTTCATGCTCATTTTTTTCATTGGCTTTGAGTGCCATACCTGTTAAAGTAAAGTCAGGTTGGTTGTCAATAGCGCTACGGATGTCTTCTATAAGGTCAATGATTACTTTCATAAGTGAATTATAGCAGATACTGTTATGCTACTTCTAACTGATCTCGACCTTGCTCTTTTGCTCTGTAGAGTGCATCATCAGCACATTTTATAGGTTCTAGTAACTCTGCGTTCGCAGGATCGAGTCTGCATAGACCTGCGCTGATGGTAAAGTGACAGAGACCCTGAGGTGTTTCGATGTTGATACTACGACAGCACGAAATAATACGCTCTGCAAACATTTTAGCTTCTGAAATGCTTGTTTGAGGAAGTAAGACGATAAACTCTTCACCACCATAACGCCCTAAAATATCGATACTTCTACTCTGCTCTTTTAACAACTGCGCAAAATGAACTAAGGCTTTGTCACCAACATCATGACCATAGGTGTCGTTGATGGCCTTGAAATGGTCGATGTCGATCATCAAGATAGCAAAAGGAGCATCGCCTCGCTTGACCCGTTCAAACTCTTCGTGAGCGCGCGTAAAAAAAGAGCGTCGGTTTGGGATGTTGGTTAGCACATCAGTGTTGGCAAGGTCTTGCAGCTGTTGTTGGAGTTTCTCTTCGCTGCTGACAAAGTAGTAGAAGAGGGTAAAGATGATGCTAGAGATGAGGATGATGTTAAGGGTGATGAAGAGCAGACTGACTTCTGGCGGTACCTCTATGGTGATAAAGCTTAGCTTTTTATCGACGATACCACAGGTAGCTACTAGGAGAAGATAGACGACAAACCAGCGCAGTGTTGTGGTCCTGTTTTGAAAGGTAAAGCCACCCAAAATGGTTAAGATAGACCACAATACAACGGCGCCACTCGCAACAAAGCCCCCTAAGAAAAACTGAAAGACAAAAGGAAGTAGAAGACTAAGAAGCACTTGGATAAACTGGGCGGATTTAAAATCTTTGCTGAAGTAGAGATAGGTGAAGTTGATGATGGTGATCAGGGCGTAGGAGTAAGGGATAAAGGATTCATAGAAAATCCCCGAATAGATGGAGATGGTTCCCCAGATCAGACCACCGATACTCATCAAGGTACCGAGGTAGATCAAAAAGCGATGTTCACGGCGTACTTTGGCACTATCATCTTCTTGGTCAGCAATAGAGGATAAAAAGTTAAGGGTATTCAAAAACATCTCTTTTACAAACGCCAATTCTAACAATAAGTGCAATTTCACCTAACACTTAACTAGCCAATCTTTTACTCATCTCACTAAAAAAGACCTCATAAGGTGTTTTATAATTCAGTACTTTTCTAGGACGATGGTTAAGTCTGTTTTGAAT
>JAJRVE010000113.1 GCA_024277445.1 Campylobacterales bacterium | reverse complement strand
CTAAACAAGTATCATCAACTCTTTATTCCGATTAAAATCTAACTTCATTTCCTTCCCACTTTAGTGTGTTTTACACACTGTTTACGCTTGATGTAAATGCCTCTGTTAATTCACGATTTTTTAAGTTCTGATAAAGTATTATCTATAAATATAAATTCTATAATTTTGGACTTCTAATGACGATCGACATCAACCTCAAAAGAGAGATCGACCTCTCTTACCAAGTGACTATAGACACGCTTCCTGAACTCTCCTTTGACACAAAAGTGGCGGTAGTGACAAACCCTACTGTTTCTGCTTTACACTTAGAGTATCTTCTAGCTAAATTAACAGCTAAAGAGGTTCATGTCATCACTGTTGCTGATGGTGAAGAGTATAAGAACTGGGAGAGCATAGAGCTTATTCTGGAGGGGATGTTTGAGGCACGATTTAACCGTAACTCTTTACTGATCGCTTTTGGTGGTGGTGTTATTGGTGATATGACCGGTTTTACAGCGAGCATTTATCAGCGTGGTATTGACTTTGTGCAGATCCCAACAACACTGCTTTCTCAGGTAGATGCGAGTGTAGGTGGCAAGACTGGTTTTAACAACAAGTACGGTAAAAACCTTGTAGGTGCCTTTCATCAACCTAAAGCGGTCTATGCTGACGCACATTTTCTCTCTACGCTACCAAAACGTGAATTTGCAGCAGGTGTAGCTGAAGTCGTAAAGATGGCAGTATGTTTTGACGCTGACTTTTTTGCTTGGCTTGAAAGTGCTGACCTAAATGACGAACAACAACTCTCCGAAGCAGTTGCCAAGTCAGTACAGACAAAAGCATGGGTCGTGGCGCAAGATGAAAAAGAGCGTGGTCTTAGAGCTGCACTTAATTATGGTCACACCTTTGGTCATGTTATTGAAAAAGAGACCAAGTACACCGGCTTTTTACATGGTGAAGCAGTGGCTATTGGTATGGTGATGGCAAACGATACTGCAGTTGCCTTGGGGTGGATGAGTGAAGAAGAAGCCACACGTGTTAAAGCGTTACTTGAGCGCTACGACTTGCCAACAAGTTACAAGATCAAAGATGTAGATACCTTTTATGAGACCTTCTATCTTGACAAAAAGAGTGCAGATAGTGCTATTACTTTTATCATCCCTAAGTCATTGGGTGGTGTTGAAATTACCGATGCCATCGACGAATCACTGATCAAAAAAGTGTTGGGTCAGTATGCATAAGATCCTTCGTCTGCTTCTTTTAGGGCTTTTTCTAAGTACCTTAGCACTCTCAGCAGCAGAGGTTTCTAGTAAGGAAAACAATGTCTCAGAAGATGACAAAGTAGCCCAACAGCTTCTTGAACAAGTTTCCATCGCTGAAAATGAACGTCTGCTTCGTGAAAAACGCGCCGCAACCGTTCAACAGTTTAAAGAAGAGTTGCAAGAGGTAAATACAAACCTTTCTAAAGATAATGTCTGGGAAAAAAGTTATAGTTCACATATCGCCTATGCACAGGTTAGAGAAGATCTGAATATGCTGCAAGAGAAGATCAAGTGGCTAAATAAAAAGCGTAAAAAGACAAAAGAGGATCTTGAAGAGTTAGAAGACCTCAGAGCAAAAGAGAAGATTCTTTCTGAGCAGTTTGAACTTCTAGACACCCAACAGGGTAAAAGTATGTTTGCAACGCTCTTGCAACCTGAAGAGATCGAAGAGATGCCGGTACTCTCTAACCCGCTTGACATCTTTACCGCCATCTCTTTTGTCAAACACTTAGAAGAGATCTATGCAGACTACCTCAAACAGGGCGTTGAACTTTCTGAGCGAGTTTCTCTCTTGCGTAAAAAGAACACGCTACTCAAAAATCTTGATGCTATTGACACACAAGGTGATTATAAACAGATGTTGAGTGAGACCACGCACCGTCTGGACAAATACATCAACGCACAAGAGATCCTAGAAGTCACGGCTAATATCTACGACAAGCGTATTGATGAGATTGAAGTTAAGATCAATAAACAGATCCGCATACAGATCTATAAGTTGACTAAGATCGGTCTGATTATTCTCTTTTTGTTCGCCTTTGCCTTCTTTTTGAAAGTGATGAGTAAAAAGTACATCACCGATAATGATCGTTTTTACATGGCCAATAAGGTCATTAACTTCGGTAACTTTATCTTGATCATGATCATCTTGCTCTTTAACTACATTGAGAACGTTTCGTATCTTGTAACTGTTCTTGGTTTTGCTTCTGCTGGTATCGCGATTGCGATGAAAGATTGGTTTATGTCGATGCTAGGGTGGCTTGTAATCGTCTTTGGTGGTTCGATCCATGTTGGTGATCGTATCCGTGTGGATATGGAGGGGATGAAGTATGTGGGTGACGTTATGGACATCTCACTGCTTCGTATGACACTGCTCGAAGATATTACGCTTAGTACCTATAAAGATAACCGTAGAGCAGGGCGGATCATCTTCGTGCCAAACAACTATGTCTTCACACGTATGATCGCTAACTACTCACACGACTCACTGAAAACTGTTTGGGATGGTATAGATGTCATGATTACCTTTGACTCTAACCATAAAAAAGCGATGCATCTTGCTAAAGAGGTAGCTCGTAAATACTCTAAAGGGTACACGGACATTACACGTAAGCAACTCAACAAGCTTCGTCACAAGTACAGTCTAAAAAACACTAACGTTGAACCGCGTGTTTTCTCATTCATAGAGCCGATAGGCCTGAACATTAGTGTTTGGTACCTGACTAATGCCTATGCAACATTGACACTGCGTAGTACCATTTCAGGTGATATTATTGATGCCTTTAATCAAGAAGATGACATCACCATCGCGTACCCTACGCAACAACTTAATCTTACGATGAATGAGAAGAAGCAACTTCCACCAGAGTCTGATGATGAGATAGAGGTAGTCTAATGAGTGAAAAGAAAAAAGTATACGTTAAGACCTTTGGTTGTCGTACGAATGTGTTTGACTCCCAAGTGATGATGAGTAACTTAAAAGACTTCGATATCACTGAGAACGAGGAAGAAGCGGACATTGTTATTGTAAACTCATGTACCGTGACCAATGGTGCTGACGTGGGTGTTCGTGGTTACATCAATGGTGTTGAAAAAGCAGGTAAGGCGCAGGTCTATCTTACGGGTTGTGGCGCACACACTAAGGGTGAATCGCTTTTTGACAACAAAAAGGTCTTTGGTGTTTTTGGTCAGTCAGAAAAGACGAAGATCAATGGCTTGCTTAAAGAGAAAGAGCGTTTTTATGAGTTAGGTGACTTAGACTTTGTCGACGACACGATCGTTGAGGAGTTTGTGGGTAAGTCACGTGCTTTTATTAAGATCCAAGAGGGGTGTGACTTTCGTTGTTCGTACTGCATCATCCCTTTTGTCCGTGGTGACTCACGCTCTATGGACGAAGCAAAGATCCTTGAACAGGTCTCAACCTTAGCCATTAATGGTTTTGGGGAGTTTATCTTAACCGGAACCAATGTCGGTTCCTATGGTCATAAAGAAGATCGCTCATTAGCCTCACTGCTACAGAAGATGTCACAAATACGGGGTGTTCGCCGTATTCGTCTTGGTTCACTTGAACCTATACAGATTAGTGATGCTTTTGAAGAACTGTTAGATGCGCCTTGGTTAGAGAAGCACCTGCATATTGCACTTCAACATACTTCACCTGCGATGTTAAAACAGATGAACCGTCGTAACAAGTTTGAGAGTGATATTGCTCTTTTTCAACGACTTCGTGAAAAAGGTTTTGCATTAGGAACCGACTTTATAGTCGGACATCCTGGTGAAACAGATGAGCTATGGCAAGAGGCCATGGAGAACCTAAAACGTCTTCCTTTAACCCATGTCCATGCCTTTACTTACTCTAAACGTGATGGAACACCTTCTGCTACGATGAAAGGTGAGGTTAATGGGACCGTTGCCAAGGCGCGTCTTAAAGAACTCACTGAGTTGGTCGATGCAAACAACTACGCCTTTCGTAAAGAGTTTGCCCATGTGCCATTAGAGGTTCTTGTAGAGAGTGAAAAAGATGGTCGCTATTATGGTTTAGATCAGTTTTTTAACAAGATCATCATCACTTCACCTAACGACTTAGTCGGTAACTGGCTAAGTGTTGAGAACTACCAAGTCAAGAAGGATGGTAACTATGCTCAATTCTAAACAAAACCGCATCATACTCTTTGTTTCCGCAGGGATTGTTCTACTTTTGGTCACTTTTGCACTCTTTCGTGACTCATCACAAGTGGCTTCACTCAAGCAGGTAGAGAGTCTCATTAAAAACGATCAGATTGAGAAGGTTAAGCAGTGTGATCAAAACTTCTATATCCAGACAGCAGATGGACTGTATAGTATTGCTATCTCTCAAGTCTCTCCTGAACTTTTAAAGTCGTATAGCATCGAGGTTCATAAAGATAAGTCGTATCTTATTTGGATCGTCGTTGTGCTTGTTCTTTTGGGCGGGCTTTCGTATGCAGTACGTTACATGATGAAGTGGCAGGCTAAAAACAGCAGTGAGACGACCATGCCCTTTAGTGCTGGCGCGACATCACCACAAAATGATAGTGAGGGCGTAACCCCAGTTGAGTCAGATGTTACCTTTGATGATATTGGTGGCATTGCTGATGTTAAGCAGGAACTACAAGAGATCATTGACTTTTTACGTAACCCTTCACGCTTTAAAGCCTTTGGTGCGCGTATGCCACGTGGTGTTCTCTTAGTAGGACCTCCGGGCGTTGGCAAGACCATGATCGCTAAAGCGGTTGCAGCAGAAGCAGGAGTACCTTTTTACTACCAGAGTGCAGCTTCTTTTGTACAGATCTACGTTGGTATGGGTGCCAAACGCGTACATGAACTCTTTACAGCGGCTAAAAACAACTCACCTTCTATCATCTTTATCGATGAGATCGATGCAGTGGGTAAAGAGCGTGATGGTAACCGTTCTGATGAGCGTGAGGGAACGCTGAACCAACTCTTAACCGAGATGGATGGGTTTGAAGATAGCAGTGGCGTCATCGTCGTTGCGGCTACCAACAAGATTGAGGTTTTAGACTCCGCTCTATTAAGAGCAGGGCGTTTTGATGGACGTGTTTTTGTGGAACTGCCAACACCTGATGAACGTGCTGCCATTTTAAACACTTATCTTTCTAAAATACCAAGTGATGTCGATGTTGACGAGATCGTTGCGATGAGTGTTGGCTTTAATGGTGCCTCGTTAGCGACATTGGTCAACGAAGCAGCACTGTTGGCACTACGCGAGCAGGCTATGCAGGTAAGCATGGAACATTTTTATGCAGTAAAAGACAAAGTAGCCTATGGCAAGAAAAAACTAGCGATCTTGTCACCAAAACAGAAGCAATTTAGAGCGCGATATTTAGCCGCTAAAGCGGTTGTAGCGTATGTGCATGAACTACCGTTTGAGAAGGTGATGCTCTCTTCTGAGACCATTAAGCCTCAGATGGGTGCACCACTGATCCAAAGTGAGATGCAAGACCGTATTAAAGTGCTTCTTGCGGGTATGGCGGGTTGTGATATACGTTTTGAGGAACACGCTACGAATGTCTATAATGACCTTAGAGATGCCAAAAAGCTAGCACAAGAGATGGTGACTAAGTATGGCATGGGCGAGGGCATAGAGGCCTTAGCGCATGAAGACATCGCTTTGCTTGATCGTCTTTATACTGAGACAAAACAAGAGCTTATTGCGTATGAAGATGTTATTGCTCAGATCGAAGCTGTTTTGATGGAAAAAGAGTCGATTACTAAAGTCCACATAGAAACGATCATGGCCTAATGGAGTTTTTTCATGGGTTCGCTTTAGCGGATGAAGCGCATTTTTTTGAAGCCTATCGTGACTCGGGTGACTTCTGCATCAGCGGCTTTAGTTATGGAGCTATCAAGGCGTTTCAAGCAGCCCTAGCGTCTGAAAAACGTGTTGATAAGCTTCAACTCTTTTCACCCGCTTTTTTTCAAAATAGCGATAGTAAGTTTAAACGACTGCAACTCATGGGGTACAAAAAAAACAGCGCGAAGTACATTGAAACCTTTACGCGTAACTGTTTTTTACCACATGGCATTCAAGCTGTCAGTTATGGCGAGCACACCTTAGCTGAGTTGGACGAACTACTAAACTTTGTGTGGCAAGAAGATGACATACGTGCATTAGCAGCAAAGGGAACCAAGATCGAGGTCTACCTCGGTTCAGATGACCAGATTAGTGATGTGCCATCAGCCTATGCGTTTTTTAAACCTTTTAGCACTGTAACACTGATCAAAGGTGCTAACCATTTTTTACAAGGAGATACATTATGAGTGAGATTAAGATAGGGGTGATTACCGCCTCAGACAGAGCAAGTGCAGGGATCTACGAAGACATTTCAGGCATGGCAATCCAAGATACGATGAAAGATTACCTTACGAGTGAGTTTGAGATCGTTTATCGCTGTATTCCAGATGAACAAGCACAGATCGAAGCAACGATGAAAGAGCTTTGTGATGAAGCAGGGTGTTGTTTAGTTGTTACTACAGGTGGAACAGGTCCAGCACTTAGAGATGTAACACCTGAAGCGACGGAAAATGTTTGTCAGAAAATGATGCCAGGTTTTGGTGAGTTGATGCGTCAGGTGTCACTGCAGTATGTTCCAACAGCTATCTTGTCACGTCAAACGGCGGGTATACGTAACCAATCATTGATTATTAACCTTCAGGGAAAACCAAAGTCCATTCGTGAATGTTTGGATGCCGTTTTCCCTGCGGTTCCTTACTGCATTGATCTTTTAGAAGGTCCATTTTTGGAATGTGATGAGAATGTTATTAAGGCGTTTCGACCGAAATCAAAGTAGTTATGCTTTTTAAAGATTCCCTTAACTATAAAAAACTAATATTATTGTATACTGATTAATATAAACCTATCGATTATAAGGTAACGTAAGCATGTATGTAAAAAGTCTAATGATTACGCCAATTCTAATCATAAGTGCAATTTTTTTGAAAGAGGTTGAAAGAGCGGGTTAACAGTATATCTGCTAATCTTTATTCGACCAAAAAGAAAGAAGTCGCATGAAATATAAGCAGTTAACCCTAGAGAAAAGGTACCAT
>JAJRVE010000112.1 GCA_024277445.1 Campylobacterales bacterium | reverse complement strand
TGCCTTTTACAAAGCAACCAAACCGACCTACGACAAACTCTTTGCAGAAGCACCACATTCACTCATAGACACCTTTGGTCTGAGTGTTGGTCTTCCTGAGGGACAGATGGGTAACTCCGAAGTGGGGCATATGTCTATAGGTTCTGGACGCGTTTTGTACCAAGACCTAGTGAAGATCTCTCTTGCGATCCAAGAGCAGAGTTTAGCGACTAATCCTGTTTTAGTAGAACTACTAAGTACGTCGCAAACACTACATTTGGTTGGTTTGATGAGTGATGGTGGTGTCCATTCACACATCGAACATCTCATCGCGTTGGCAGAGATAGGGGCTAAGGCGGGTAAAACTGTTTGGTTACATCTCTTAACTGATGGTCGTGACGTTTCACCTACGTCGGCGCAGCTTTACCTACAGCAACTTGAGGCACACTTAAGTGACAAGATTAAGATAGCAACCATCGGTGGGCGTTTTTACGGCATGGACCGAGATAATCGCTGGGAACGTGTTCAAAAAGCATATGACGCTATCGTTAACGCTAACCCTAAAACCGACAACACACCAAGTGACTACATCGATAACTCTTACGCTAAAGATGAACTTGATGAGTTTGTGGTTCCGACTGCCTTTAATGATTACGAGGGTATGAATGATGGTGACGCGGTCTTGACCTTTAACTTTAGAAGTGATCGTATGCGTGAGTTGGTGACGGCATTAGGTGGTGATGCGTTTGACGCGTTTGAGCGTAAAGAGATAACACTTAACATCGCTACCATCACAGAGTATGACAAAAGCTTTAGCTACCCGGTACTGTTTAAAAAAGATACACCCGTTAACACCTTAGCTGAAGTGATCTCTAATGCAGGTCTTCGTCAACTCCACACCGCAGAGACTGAAAAGTACGCACACGTTACTTTCTTCTTTAATGGTGGATTAGATGAGCCATATACTAATGAGACACGCGTATTGATCCCAAGCCCTAACGTGAAGACCTATGATATGCAGCCAGAGATGAGTGCCCCTGCTGTAGGCGATGCTGTGTTGAATGCAATGGATGAAAACTATGACTTTGTTGTTGTAAACTTTGCCAATGGTGACATGGTAGGCCATACGGGTAACATCGAAGCAGCTACGAAAGCAGTTGAAGCGGTTGATCATGAGTTAGGTCGTATTTTAGAAAAAGCTAAAGAGCAAGATTATGCAGTGGTATTGACCTCAGACCATGGAAACTGTGAAGAGATGCGTGATGACGCAGGTAATGTCTTAACGAACCACACGGTTGGTAAGGTGTGGTGTTTTGTGGTAGCCGATGGTGTAACTAAGGTAGAAGCAGGAGCGCTAAACAACATCGCTCCTACTGTTTTAGAACTAATGGGTGTTGAAAAACCAGCCGAGATGGACCACTCTCTTATATAGAGGGTGTTAGCTCTTTTTGTTTATAATGAGCGCAATAATTTTTAAAGATGTAAAGGAAGATAGATGAGATTTTCAGGAAAAAATGTTTTAGTAACAGGTTCAAGCCGTGGTATTGGTGCAGAGATCGCTAAGATTTTAGGTGGTTATGGTCTTAAGGTTTGGGTTCACTACCGTAGTGGTGCTGATGCAGCAGAAGCCGTAAAAGCTGAGATCATTGCCAATGGCGGTGAAGCAGACATCATCGGTTTTGACGTAAGTGATGAGGCAGCATTTGTAGCGGGTATCAAAAGTATTGTTGTGGCAGATGGTGAGTTCTCTTACCTTGTTAACAATGCAGGTATCACAAATGACAAGCTTGCACTTCGTATGAAAAACGAGGACTTTATGTCTGTAATCAACGCTAATCTTACTTCTGCATTCGTAGGTTGTCGTGAGTCTATGAAGACAATGCGTAAAAAGAAGTTTGGTTCTGTAGTCAACATCGCTTCTATTGTAGGTGAGACAGGTAACGCAGGTCAGACGAACTACGCCGCTTCTAAGGGTGGTGTGATCGCGATGACCAAGTCATTTGCTATTGAAGCAGCGAGTAGTGGTATTCGTTATAACACAATAACTCCAGGCTTTATCGCTACCGATATGACAGACGAGCTAAGTGATGAGATCAAAGAGGCATTTACATCTAAGATCCCTATGGGGCGTTTTGGTAATCCTGCTGAGGTAGCTGAGGCTGCTGCATTTTTGTTGAGTGATCATTCATCGTATATCACAGGAGAGGTATTAAAAGTTAATGGTGGGATGAATATGGCTTAAGCTAGAATTTTTTAGCTTGTGGATGCTTTACCTGTTTGTCATGGTGGAGGGGGACACGGCGTCCATTTTTCTTGACGCTACGCTAAAAAATAGAAGTCATGTCCCTCTGTTGGAAGGTTATGACTTTTTAAATTTTAAACTTTAGATGTTCAGCTCTTCGTAAGATGAGCTTCACCATCTTTCATAATTGATTCTCCATTCTCCATTCTCCATTCTCCATTCTCCATTCTCCATTCTCCATTCTCCATTCTCCATTCTCCATTCTCCATTCTCCATTCTCTAGGTGTTACCCATAGAAACAACGGCTCCTGAAGCACTGCTTTCACTTATTTATTAAGCTTGATGTGTTATACTTTCCCAAATTTTTTTATGAACAGGAGCTATTATGGCACTTATCGATGACATCAAAGAGGTAGTTGTTGAACAACTAAGCGTTAACCCAGACGAGGTTAAAGAGGAATCAAAATTCGTTGAAGATCTAGGTGCAGACAGCCTTGACGTAGTTGAGCTAGTAATGGCATTAGAAGAGAAGTTTGATATTGAGATTCCTGATGATGAAGCAGAGAAGATCCAAACAGTTCAGGACGTTCTTTCTTATATCGAGAACAAAGCGTAATTCAAGGGGCTTTTGCCCTTTTTAGTATGTGTTTAAATTAAAGTTTTTCGGAACTTGTTTTTTAAGTACATTTATCATTTTAGGAGATCAATGTGAGAAGAATTGTAGTTACTGGTATGGGTATGATCAATGCGGTTGGAAACGATAAAGAGAGCTCATTTAAAGCTATTTGTGATGGCGCTTGCGGTATTGGTCCCATTACACTTTTTGACACAGAGAAATTCACAGTCAAGATTGCAGGTGAAGTAAAAGAGTTTGATCCAGCAACGGTTATGGAGCCTAAAGAGGTTAAAAAAGCAGACCGCTTTATCCAACTAGGACTAAAAGCTGCGCAAGAAGCGATGACTGATGCTAACTTCGGTGATGCTGACATTGATATGGAACGTTTCGGTATTGCTGCGGGTTCTGGTATTGGTGGTCTTCCTTCTATTGAGAAGAACTCTATCATCCTAAACGAGCGTGGTCCACGTCGTATCTCTCCTTTCTTTATCCCTGGCGCATTGGTTAATATGCTTGGTGGTTTTGTGACGATTGATCACAACCTCAAAGGGCCTAACCTTTCAGCAGTAACAGCCTGTGCAGCAGGTACACACTCTATCTCTGAAGCAGCGAAGACCATTATGTGTAATGGTGCTGAGCGTATGTTAGTAGTTGCAGCTGAGTCTGCGATCACTGGTGTAGGTATTGGTGGGTTTGCTTCGATGAAAGCACTTTCTACGACAGAAGATGCAAGTGTTGCTTCTCGTCCATTTGATGCAGAGCGTAATGGTTTTGTTATGGGTGAGGGTGCAGGTGCACTTGTCTTAGAAGAGTATGATGCTGCGGTTGCTCGTGGTGCAAATATCTATGCTGAACTTATTGGTTTCGGTGAGAGTGGTGATGCAAACCACATTACAACACCAAGTCTTGATGGTCCACTACGTGCGATGAAAGCAGCTTACAAAATGGCAGGCGAGCCAAAAGTTGACTATGTTAATGCACACGGAACATCAACACCGGTAAACGATAAAAATGAAACAGCAGCACTTAAAGAGCTGTTTGGTGGCAAAGAGAAATGTCCTCCAGTTTCATCAACTAAGGGTCAGACAGGTCACTGTCTTGGCGCGGCAGGTGGTCTTGAAGCAATCGTCTCTATTATGGCGATGCGTGATGGCGTCATTCCTCCAACGATCAACTACAAAACTCCTGATGAGAACTGTGATCTTGACATCGTTCCTAACGAAGCGCGTAAGGCAGAACTTAACTGTGTTATGAGTAACTCTTTTGGTTTTGGCGGCACTAACGGTGTTGTCATCTTCAAAAAGATATAAGCGAGTCTCGTTTTGGCTACTTATCTCGATTTTGAACAGAAGATCAAACAGATCCAAGAAGATATTATCTCTGCAGAAGTGCGTCATGACAAACATGCTGCTGAGATCCTTCAAGCGGATCTAGAAAAAGAGGTAGCTAAGACCTACAAAAACCTCTCACCATACCAAGAACTTCAGCTTGCACGTCATGCTGATCGTCCTTACGCTCTTGACTACATTAACCTTCTTATGACAGACAAAGTAGAACTTCATGGTGATCGTCACTATGCTGATGATGCGGCAATCGTCTGTTACATGGGTTACATTGGTGGAGAACGTGCTGTTGTTATTGGCGAGCAAAAAGGTCGTGGTACTAAGAACAAGCTCAAGCGTAACTTTGGTATGCCTAACCCTGAGGGTTACCGTAAAGCACTTCGCGTTGCTAAGCTTGCTGAGAAGTTCAACCTTCCACTGCTTATGCTTATTGACACACCGGGTGCATATCCTGGTCTTGGTGCTGAAGAACGTAACCAGTCTGAAGCGATCGCGCGTAACCTTTTAGAACTTGCTCAACTTAAAACACGTACTGTTTCAGTAGTGATTGGTGAGGGTGGTTCTGGTGGAGCACTTGCTATTGGTGTTGCTGATAAACTGGCGATGATGCGTTACTCTGTCTTTAGTGTTATCTCCCCTGAGGGTTGTTCAGCAATTCTTTGGAACGATCCTTCTAAGGTAGAAGCAGCAACGAAGGCACTTAAAGTGACAAGTTCTGACCTTAAAGAGATGGACCTCATTGATGATGTTATTGATGAGCCACTTATTGGTGCGCATCGTAATAAAGAGGGCGCTGCTGATGCTATCGCTGACTACTTCTTGAAGTCTATTGCTGAGCTTGGTGCGCTTAGTGAGGATGAGCGTATGGACAAGCGTTACACTCGCTTGACTAGTGTAGGTGCTTACTCAGAATAAGTTTCTGATTCTTTTCTTCATCTTTCCGGATTAATTCGGAATTTCTTACTTACTTTTTCATTTAAATTTCTTTAATAATTTTAACACATTGCGTACACTTTTCTCTTTTTTATTAGCAAAAAAGAGAAACAGAAAAAGCTCCCGTGACAGCTTCGAGCCCGATAGCTATCGGGTTCACTCGCTTCATTCATTGCGTTCCTAAAAATGACAAACTCCCGTTGGTCAAACAATGTCATTTTCTTAACGGAACTCCATTCTCTACGCTCGCCTCTGCAGATGTCACGGTGTAAGAGCAAGTGGTGACGCATTTTATTAATTTGAAAGCTATTCGCTTTCATTCCTGTTTGAACTGTTTGGCAGTTTTGTCTTTTTTGAGTCGTATCAGTTATAAGTATCTAGTGTTAGAGTTCTAAAATACTAATGTCAATACAACTGTGGACTTGCTTTCGCTTCTGCTACGTCTTGGTACAGTTAAAACGGCAATTGGCTTTCCTACCTCATAGCATTAGATACATCGATATGTGAATGTGACCGCGTCCGCACTTTCTTCTTTTCCGCTAGGTTTCTTCTTTGTGCGAGCAAAGAAGAAAAGTAGCATCCTAGTGCTAAGAAGTAATTAAAATAGTGTAAAGTTTGAACAGCTAAGACTTCAGAGAAAAAGTCTAGCCGTCCACAGTTTCAGAAGATTCAAGCAACGGATCAAACTTAGGACGTTTAAACCGTTTTCCTTGTTTAGAAAAAAGTATTAATTCCTCTACCGTCTCAACCTTCTCATCCACAAGATCCAAAGAGATCAAAAAAAGTTTAGCAGTGGTGATAGCATCGGAGAGGGCACGATGATGGGTAGCACTTTTATGCAGGTCAAGAAAGTTGTTAAGATAGGTTAGTCCATAGCGAAATGAAGAGAAGGTACGCTCAGCAAGATCAATGCTACAGAGTGAACGGTTAAGCATCGGTGGCATGTTTAGATTTTGATACATGGCAGAGATAAAGCTATAGTCAAACTTAACCGCATGCGCCACAAAGATGTCCGTACCAATAAAGGCTTTGAACTCATTAAGTACACGTTGAAGAGGTGGAGCATCTTTGGTCTCTTCTACGGTGATACCGGTGAGTTCAGTGATGTGTTTGGAGATCTCATTACACTGTATCAGACTCTCATATTGATCAATAATCTTGCCATTTTTGATCTTTACTGCGCCAATCTCTATGATCTGATGCTTCTCTGGTTTTGAACCATTACACTCTATGTCAACGATACAAAAGTTTGCCTCGTCTATGTGTATCGTATTTGTTTTAAAATAGTAGCGGTTGTCTTTAGTAATGATCTCTAGACCTTGCGAAGGTGCCATCAGTAAGGCTTGGTCTAAGGCGATATCAATAAAAGGACGAAGTTCGGTGATGTCTGCCCCTTTTTTAGAAGCAAGCTTTAGTGAGGTTTTATGGTCAAGAGGGCGCACTAAGTTCGCTGCTTTGCATTGCTAACAAAGGCAGTGACTTTTTCAAGGTCTTTAACACCTTTAGAGGCTTCCACACTTGAACTGACGTCCACACCATAAAAGCCATAAGCTAAGGTTTCGTATACGTTTTCAGGACTTAAGCCACCTGCTAAGATGATGTGGCTGTTGTCTTTGTCTTTGAACCACTCTAGATTTAGTCGTTTTCCCATGCCGCCATAGGCTTCACAGTAGGCATCGACAAGGCGGTATTGACCATCAAGTTCTGCGATATCTTCTTCTTTTGCTGCTCTGGTGACTTGTATGTAAGGGAGAGTTAGTGCATCTAAGGTCTCTTTAGGTGCTTCAAAATGGATCTGCGCGAGTGTGATCTGGCTCTTTTTACTCATGGTATTAATAGTTGCAGCGTTTTCATTGACAAAGAGCCCGACTTTTTCAACAAAGGGAGGAAGTTGCGCAATGATCTTTTGGGCTGCTTGTGGGGTGATGTAACGTGGAGAAGGTGGATAGAAGACAAAACCAAGTGCATCAGCACCAGCATTGATCGCCATGATGGCATCTTCGTATGAGGTAATACCACAGATCTTTACACGCATGTTATTACTTATACGTGGAGGTTAGCTATGGCAGTCTCATAGCTTTCATGTTTAAAGACGTATGAACCGGCAACACAGACATCAACACCTGCATCTCTAAGTAGCTCAATATTTTGGCTTGTGACACCACCATCGATCTCTATTAAACAGTTAGGGTTGATCTTTTTACGAAGTGCATCAAGACGTTGGATCTTCTCAACCACTGTAGGGATAAACTTCTGTCCACCAAAACCAGGGTTCACACTCATGACTAAGACCATATCAAGATCAAGGAGTAGGTACTCTATGGCTTCAGCTGGTGTATGTGGGTTTAAGACCACAGCTGGCTTAATGCCAAGTGAGCGAATGTACTGCACTAAACGATGTGGGTTTTTTTCTTCTTCAATATGAAAAGAGATATAGCCAGGTTTAAGCGGTGCAAACAGATCGACAAAAAAAGTATTGTTCTCAACCATAAGGTGAATGTCTAAAGGTTTTGTAGCTGCTTTAGCAATAGCTGAGACAACAACCGGTCCTATAGTCATGTTAGGTACAAAGTGACCATCCATTACATCAACATGAACTAAGTCACAGCCTGCATCACAGATCGCTTTAACGTCACGTGCTAAGTTGCCAAAATCGGCAGAGAGTACACTAGGTGCTACTAACATTGTTTCTTCTTTATATAAGGCATTGGGTGCCTCTTAATATTTGTGACATTTTAGCATAATTTTATCGTGCAAGTTATGCTATAATCGTCTCATATATAAATAAAAAGTCCGTCTTAGAATTTGTTAAGCTCCAATTTGGCTTGACAGAGGTATAATGCGCAACTTAAAAAATTACGCAAGGATACCCTATGGCAAGAAAATGTGCAATCAGTGGTAAAGGCCCTATGGCTGGAAATAATGTATCTCACGCAAAAAACAGAACTAAACGTCGTTTTTTGCCAAACCTTAGAACAGTACGTATTACTCTTGAAGATGGTACAACTAAGAAGATCAGAATTTCTGCTAAAGAGCTTCGCACACTTAAGAAAAACTCGTAACCTAAAGGTTATGTTTTGAACCTGACAACCAGGCTTCGAAAATTTCTACACTGGGAGGAAGCTCCCAAACCCCACCCCTCTATACTTCCTGACGTCTACACTAACCTTCACGCATTTCGTTTACCTATAATATTTACTATTATTACCATGTTGATTGGTACAATGGGCTACATAATGATTGATGATTTTTCGTTGATGGACGCTATATATCAGACGGGAATTACATTTACAACCGTGGGGTTTGGTGAAATAGCCCCGATCTCAGACGCAGGACGTATCTTTACGATCACGCTGATTATTATGGGGTTTGCTGTCTTTTCGATGGCAGTCGGTATTATGGTTACGGAACTGAACCGTGGTCATCTTTTACGAACACTTAAGGAGCGTAGTATGTTGTATAAAATCGCCCGTCTTAAAAAACATTTTGTTGTCTGTTATCATAACGACTATACCATCGAGGTAACGCAGCAATTGCGTGCTAACCACATCCCTTTTGTCGTGATTGATCCTCGTGAAGATATGGAAGAGATCGCTGAAAAGTACAAGTATCCGTACTTTATACAGGATGAACCACATACAGAACAGGCGATGTTAAAGTCACACTTGAGTTCAGCCGATGGCTTGATCACGCTCTCTAGCTCTATCGCGGATAACATTGCTATTATCGCTTCGGTACGTCTGTTTGAAAAAGAACATTTCATTCCTAAGCCATACAATGTTATCTCTGCAGCAGAGACTGAGAATGATGTTAGTAAGTTAAAAAAACTAGGAGCTGACACAGTGGTTTCGGCAACCAAGTTAACCGCGCAGCGCATTACTGCCATGGCAGCGCGTCCTGACATGGAAAACTTGTTAGAAGAGTTTTTATACCAGACCGATACGCCACTCGACATGGAAGAGCTATTTGTACCTAAATACAGCTGGTTGGTTTTACATAAACTAAAAGAGACCCACCTACGTCAGATCGCTAATGTATCGGTTGTTGGTATGACGAAAAAAGATGGAAAGTTTGTTGCTATGCCAGATGGAAACAAGTTAGTGATGAGTGAGTCTAAATTGCTTGTTATTGGAACACAAAGAGGGATAAACATTACCAAAGGTATTATCCAAAAGCGTCACAAACCAGAGGAATTAAAATATGTATAAGATTACAAGTAACAGCGAAGGTGTATGTGCCCCTTTAGGCTTTTACGCAGATGGTATTAGTGCTGGACTGAAAGTAGATGGGGAAAAAGATATGGCCTTCGTCTACAGTGACATGCCATGTGTTTTAGCTTCTGTTTTAACAACAAACAAGATGGCAGCAGCACCGATCCATCATGCTAAAGATGTTAAGCAGACAAACTTTGTGATGATCAACTCTAAAAATGCAAATGCAATGACGGGCAAACCTGGTATGGCAGACCTAGAAGAGATTTTAGAGGCACTCAAGCAAGAAAAAAGTGGTCTTATTAATCCACTTATGAGTTCGACGGGCGTGATCGGTGTACGTCTACCAAAAGAGCAGATTATAAGTGGTGCGAAGAAGTTTGACCTTAGTGTTAAAAATCCACATGCCGCAGCGCAAGCTATTATGACAACAGATCGTTTCTCAAAAGAGATCGCGGTTGATGTGGAACTTGAAGATGGTAAGACTTTTACCATAGGGGCAATGGCTAAGGGTGCGGGTATGATTAACCCTGCGATGGCAACGATGCTCTGTTACATCACAACGGATGCGCAGATAAACTACATTACCATGCAAGAGATCTTAGAGCGTGTCAATGCAAAAACCTTTAATGCAGCAAGTGTTGATGGTGATACTTCTACCAATGACACCGTCTTTTTAATGTCAAACAAGCGTGCAGTTTGTCATGATGATGATGCCTTTGAAGAAGCATTGTTTATGGTGATGGACTTCTTGGCGAAAGAGCTTGTACGTGATGGTGAAGGCGCGACAAAACTTGTGACTTACAACGTAACAGGTGCCTACAGTAATACTGAAGCTGAAAAAGTTGCTAAGACATTAGCAAACTCACTGCTTATTAAGACAGCTCTCTATGGCGAAGACCCTAACTGGGGTCGTATTGCGATGAGTGTTGGAGCAAGTGGCGCAGTGTGTGCTGAAGATAAACTGACCATCGCTTATGAAGATGTTGTTTTGTTTGAAAACGGTGTGAATCTTTTTGATGATGCTGTGGAAGAGAGAGCTTCTGAGATTATGAAACGTGATGAGTTTACGATTAATGTTGAACTGGGCGTTGGCGGGGGCTCGTTTAGGGCTTATGGGTGTGACCTAGGCAACGAATATATAAAAATAAACGCGGACTACCGGACATAAGTCACAGCTTTGGTGCATCTTGCACTTCAGTTCACCACTCAACGCACACTAGTGCGTTTTCAGGATCACTTCTGCACAATCTACGCCAAATCTGCGACTTATGTTTGTGTTGTGATTGCTAAACTTGACAGTGCACCTTTCAGCGTACCGATATATGCCTTCGGGTTCACGTCCAGCACAACCTACACCAAATCTACGGCTTATGTTTGTGTTTAGGTTATTAAATCTAAATTAAACTCACTAACTTTTTTACTTTCTTTTACAGCTTGTCAGTGTGTGACCAAAGCCTAGTCTATCTACCTCTTCATCTACTTCTAATCCAGCAGCTTCAATGTATTTGTGCATATCTTGTGCGCTGTACATCTTACTAGTACCGTTTGCTAGGGCGGTGAAGTAGGGTGAGCAGTTGATGAGGATGTAGGCACCGATCTCATGTTGTTGACGATCCCAGTAAGGTTCTACGATATTAATGCGTCCATCTTCACTCAGTGCTTCTTTGGCGCGTTGTAAGATCGCGATGATATCTTCGGGTGGGAAACAGTCTAAGAACTGGCTCATCCAGACAACATCAAAACCTTTTGGAAATGGTTTTGAGTGATCGAGTAGGTCCATTACTTCACCATGAACACGCTCTTTTACACCAGCTTCTTCTGCATTAGCAAAAGCAGTCTTGATCTGGAGTGGATGATCACAGATGGTGACTTCTGTTTCTGGTGAAGCAGTAGTGATAGCAATAGCCCATTTACCAGTGTTGCCACCAATGTCAAGAATTTTTTTAGGTTTACGTTCTGCCATCATGTCGACCAGAGTTTTAAAAGCTGAGTCTGAGTAGAAGTGATCGTAGCCAAACCAACTCTCTTTAACATCACCTGGTAGTTCGGTGAGGTAAGGATAGATGGTCTCCCAATCTTTGTTGAAGTACTTCTGTAGACCAGCAGGGCGATTTTCTTTGAGGGAGTCACCTAACTCTTCGATGCCTTGGTAGTTGACATCCTTGGTGTAGTTAAAGTTAGCATTAGTCATCTCGTCAAAGGCAAGAAAAAAGCCAATACGTGTAATAAAATATAGATCATTTTCAAATTTCAAGGCACCCATACTGTAGCCTGATTCACACAGAACTTTAATGGCATATTCACTCAAGTCGGTTGCTTGCATGAGATCTTCAACAGACATACCCGTCTTTTTATTTTTATGAAGAAGCTCCAATATGCCCCATTCACGTAAAAGATTGGCGACTTGAAAGACAATAGGACCATGGGCAATTTTCTGTGCCTCCATCAGTGCGTCAAGTGAAGAGAGTTTATCGGTATCAAACATAAATATCCTTGTAAAATTGTGTTAGATTATTATATTGGAGTTGACCTCTTAATGTGCTGAATAAATATAGGGAACCTATAGAATTTAATGCTGTTTTTTTTGCTTTTAGGATAGAATATGTTTAATAGTATGAATAGCATTTAGGATAACATGAAAAAAGTTTTGGTACTTTATTATTCGCAGAGTGGACAGATGAAAAAGATGGTGGACTCTGTCATCGCGCCACTCAAGATGAGTGAGGTGATAGAGGTCGATTATCGTAAGATAAAACCTGTTCAGAAGTACCCATATCCATGGCCATTTTACCCGTTTTTTGATGCTTTTCCTGAAGCAATTTATATGCATGGTTGTGAGGTTGAACCGCTTGAAGATGTCGAAGATGATTATGATCTCATCATCCTTGGCTATACCATCTGGTTTCTCTCTCCCTCGATCCCTGTTACCGGGTTTATGCAGAGTGAACAGGCAAAACAGCTCTTTAAAGATAAACCTGTTGTGACCTTGATTGCTTGTCGTGACATGTGGGTAATGGCGCAAGAGAAGATGAAGAAGCTTTTGAGTGATGTGGGCGCCACCTTGATTGATAATGTTGTTTTAACAGATCAAGGTGGTTCGCTTTATGCCTTTCTTACAACGCCAAGATGGTTATTGACGGGTAAAAAAGATCCTTTTCTTGGTTTGCCAGCAGCAGGAGTTTCAGAAGAGGACTTGGCAAACAGCGTGCGCTTTGGCGAACGTTTAGCCGAGGCCTTACAAAACGATGAAGAGAAGCAAAAAAAGCCTCTTTTGAAAAACATGGGTGCAGCGACTGTTAATGGAAAATTGGTGGCTACAGAAAAGATCGCGACACGTTCGTTTATGATCTGGGGAAAACTCATCCAAGCAGCAGGTAAGCCAGGTGCCTTTTCGCGTAAGATCGTGATTACCATATATGCAGTTTTTTTGGCTACCTTGGTCTTGACCATTGTTCCACTAAACATATTGATCAGAAAACTGATCTACCCATGGCGTAAAGAAGCAATAGAAAAAAGTGTAAAATTTTATGAAGAACCATCAGGACGGTAAGTGTGAGTAGAAACGTATATATAAATGATATCCAGGCATTTTTGCCAAACGAAGCAGTTGATAACGATCATATAGAGACAGTTTTAGGTCAAGTGGGACCACGTCCTTCTCGTGCCAAGCGTATGATCTTACGATCAAACAAGATTAAGACGCGTTATTATGCACTCGACAAAGAGACGCGTCAACCAACCCATACAAACGCTGTTATGGCTGCAGAAGTGATCAAGAAGCTAAACAGTGATAGTTTTGATAT
>JAJRVE010000111.1 GCA_024277445.1 Campylobacterales bacterium | reverse complement strand
TGTACTCGTTCATAATCACGTTCTCCACACTGATGGATGACCTTGATCCCTTTAGCAATGCAGACAGATGCTGTCTCTATCGCCAAATCGTTGATAAACTTCGCACCTTGAGAACCTCCAAGAAACACGATAGTCTTCAACTCTTTTCTGAGGTGTGCTGTTGTAAAAAAGATATCACGGATGGGGTAAGCACTGACCGGAGAGTTCGCATCATACGAGCTGTAAAAAGCACGTGCGTAGGGTTTCATCATGGTATTAAGACGCCCCATCACAGCATTTTGTTCATGGATAAAAAATGGTATCTGTTTGGTATAGGCGGCAAAGGTCGCTGCTGCAGCGGAGTAACCACCGACAGAGATAACCACATCGATCTGCTCTTTTTTTAAGATACCTCGTGTTTTAAGAACCGCACGAAAGATCTTCCATAAGGCCCAGACCTTACCCAAGTACTTTCGGTTGACTACGCCACTAGTCTCTAAAAAGAAACGCTTCTCAAAACGCTTCTCCTCTTCAAACCAAGCACGATCTTGTCCTGAAGTCGAACCAACATAGATCGCCTCATGGCCTCTGCTTTTTAAGGCTTCTAAAAGTGCGGCAGCAATGGCCAAGTGCCCACCTGTGCCACCACCAGTTAATGCTATTTTCATCTATGAACCCTTTTGTAGTTTTACTTTACGCGAAGCCATTAAGACCATACCTACCCCTATGGCCGCCGCTATCATCGCAGAACCACCATAACTTAAAAATGGTACCGAGATACCTTTGATCGGCGTGATCCCACTGATACCAAACGAGTTGATCAAAAAGGTGAAGGCAATAATCAGTCCAATACCAATACTAAAAAGATAACTCTTCTCATCGCGACTACGGTTAGCAATCTTAAAGATACGTTGCAAAATCGCTAAGAAGAGGAAGGTCACAAGCAACACACCCATAAAACCAAACTCTTCGGCTATTCCTGCCAAGACAAAGTCTGTGTGTACTTCAGAGAGGAAGCCAAGTTTAAACGTTCCATTGGCTAGTCCTGCACCAAATATGCCGCCGTTATGGATCGCATTGAGTGAGTGTGAGATCTGGTAAGGTTCACTGTAACTCTCAACATGAAGTTTAACAAGTAGCCAGTTTGGTAAAAAAGGTTCAAGCTGTGTCTGCGCCAATGACCACCATGACTTGATCCGGGCGATACGGTGTTCGGCTGTAAAGATAAAGATCATAAAAAAAGTGAAGGCAAAACCCATGATCGTAATAAAGACTTTACCACTACTTCCAGCAAAGATCAGCATAAAGAGCAAGGTCATACTCAAGACGACTACTTGTCCAAGGTCTTTTTGCATCACTGCGATAAGTGCCATCACAAAAACAAAAAAGACGAGGTAAGGTGAGAGTCTAATAAACTCTTGCTTGAGCCCCATGCCGCCATGGTGTCCTAGTTTACGCGAGAAACTCCAGGCTAAAAAGTAGACGAAACCGACCTTGAAGAACTCTACGGGGGCTAAGGAGAAACCTGCGACTTTAATCCAACGTTTAGCACCACCGACTTCACTTACTAAGCTTGAAGGCATCATAGGCATCGCTATCATAAGCAGAAGACTACCGATGAACAGGGTCAATCCTAAACGCTGTAACCATACATCTGGATTGAGTTGCGAGAGTGTCCACATGATCAAAATAGAGAGAAGACCAAAGGCCCCTTGGCGAATAACAAAATGAAAATCACTGTAGTTAAAAAGCACGACGATATAACTCGAAAGTGAATAGGAGAAGATAATACTAATACCAATAAGTATCACCGTTAAGATAAAAAGTTGTCGATCGGCCATTATACTCTCGCTATTAAATTGTGTAATGACATTTTAGCGGTTTGGTCTGAAAGAAGAGATAATTACTGGCATTTTCTGTTGGTCAGTTCATACCCACGAATACCATCAAAAAGCAGTGCCTTGTCTTTAAGCTCGATTTTTATAAGTCGGTCTAAGCCATCATCACCGTGTAAGACCAATTGATTATGTTCAAACGCCCAATTCCCTAATTTTTGTTCTTTGACACGTGACATACCACCTGCTACCGTGCGGTTCTCTTGGATGAGATAACGTCGGTTTGAACAGAGCCATAACTCACGTTTTTCATCATAAGCACCATCACGTTTGATGTAAGCAACATGCAGTCCTTTAAGACGTGATGCTAAGTTAGACTCTAAACTTTTGAGTTGTCTTGTAACGGTAAAACTAAGTGCCTGTGCGATGTTCATACTGATCGCCTTGATGGCGCTCTCGTTTTTCATGGCGTAACTAACATTCATCACAACTGCTCGCGACTGTGGTCCAACAATAACATAGATGAGATGCGACGCTCTCTCTTGCCCACCATTAGCAGTAAAAGCACGTCTAAATATATGTTCGTTGACCTTGACAATGCGTTCTTGTGGAAAGACCTTCAAGTTGTTTTTTAAGTAATGTGTCTCATTTAAGTAGTTAAGGGCATCGTTCACATTAAACTGTTTGGGACGTAATAACATCGTATCTTTACTGCTCTCTTGAAACAGCAAAAGACCTTCATCTTTTTTGGCAATTGCTTTCCAGTGAGGAGGAACACCCATGTTGATACCCAAAGAGGAGGCGGTAAGCTTAACAGGACCACTATAGGTCTTGTTTAACTCAAGCTCCACCGATAAAAGAGAAAGTGTTAAAAGAAAAAAGAGTAGAAATGCACGCATAATATAGTCCTAAGTAATAAAAACTAGACTATAACATAATGCCATAAATAGATACATCTTTTTAACACCTTTATAATCATATTCTAGCTATATTTCGCACTAATAATTCGTAGAAACTTTTAAAGGAGCAAGTATGGTTGATGACAATAGCAAATCCACTAAGATACTGCTCCTTTTTATCCTTATAGTGAGTGGTTTTTTAATCTTTTTAGGCACGATGTTTTACACCGCCGTTAAACCTCGACATCTCCCTTCACTTTACACCTCAGACTCTACTAATGCAGAACGAGGAAGCATCATCAGTGCCGATGGTTTTCACCTAGCGATCACTAAAAAAGTCTATAAGGCGATGATCAACTCTAAAAACCTTGATCCTGAGAAAAAAGAGCTATTTATACAACTTTTTTCGATCTACAGTGATATACCTGTTAAAACCGTTCGTAGAAAACTGCGTAAACATGGCACTATCACACTCTGTTATAGTATTTCTGAACAGCATGCTCAACACATACAGACCTTAGCCTATGAGTTACGACGACTCAATGTTTTCATACCTTACAAGACTTCGAGCGGTCGTTTGATTTTACAGGGTCTTGACATCATAGAGAGTGGTGAAGCACGTATCTACCCTTATGGTGATCTGCTTACGCCTGTTATTGGTTATCCTAAAAAGTACGAAGACAATGGCTACACCCGTTCTAAAGGTAAAAAAGGGATAGAACGTCAATATAATGAAGAGCTCACACCGCTCAAAAATGGTCTACAACGTGCCCCAAGAGATGTCAATGGCTACATGATCCTTAACAAAGAGAGTAATACTAAGTACGCTGAGAACGGACTCAGTGTCAAACTCACTATCCCTGTAACCTTACAGTCACGTGTGGAGCAGATGTGTGACAAGATGCAGGCAAAGATGGGCGCACGACAGATCATGGTCACAGTGATGGAGGCTAAGACAGGTAAGATGCTTGTCTTGGCAACATCCAATCGTTTTAAGCCCAAAGACATTAAACAAAAAGACATTAACTCCCTACAAGTTCACGCAGTTGAGTACAGTTTTGAGCCAGGTTCTGTCTTAAAACCTATTGTCTTTTCACTTTTGATGAAGCATGGTCTTGTTAATCCATTTGAAGTGGTCAATGTACATAATGGACGCTTTAAGATCGGAAAACGGTGGATCACAGATGAGCATAAAGAGGACTACTTAAGTGCTGAAAACGTCATCGTCTACTCTTCGAACATCGGTATTTCCATACTCGCGCAACGTCTCAATGCAACGGACTATCATCAAGGTCTTGTGGACTTTGGATTTACACAAAAGTCGGGCATTGATCTGACCAATGAGTACCGTGGTAAACTACCCAGCGTACGTCAGTTAAGTACAGAGACCTACAAAGCCAGTGCCTCATATGGTTACTCCATACGTGCTAACCTTATCCAGCTACTTAAAGCCTACAACGTCTTTAACAACCATGGTCGCATGGTTGTACCGCGTCTTACACAAGAGTATATTGATCAGAGTGATCGTCATATCCCTATCGAAACGGACGAGCCTATCCAGCTACTTGAGCCTGCCATTGCAGAACGTGTGAAACGTATTCTCATTAAAACAGCCGTTGAGGGAACCGGTCAAAAAGCCTTGGTCGATGGCATCACCGTAGGTGGGAAAACAGGAACCGCACAGATCGCAGAAGGTGGCCACTACCGCCGTAAGTATAACACCTCATTTATAGGCTTCGCCGATGACGAAACCCATAACTACACCATCGGCGTCACCGTAGTAAGACCAAAGATCGCCTTCAAATTCGCCGCCCAAAGTGCGGCTCCTGTCTTTAAAAAGACAGTCGAACTGATGATAGAAGAGGGTTTTTTAGAACCCTCAACCAAGTTACAACATAAGAAGATAAAAAAGAAAAAGCACCACTAACCATCTCGAAACAAGTTTTCTCATCGAAAAAGTTTCAGATGTGGTGTAAGTTGTGCTGAAGCGATCCCGATAGCGCACTAGCGTGCGTGGAGTGGTCAGCTGAAGTACAAATCGCACCGCAGCTGGAACTTTTTTAGTGAAAGAGGCTATTTTCATCATAGTTATGTTTTGCGTGGAGTAACTCTTCATCATGATC
>JAJRVE010000110.1 GCA_024277445.1 Campylobacterales bacterium | reverse complement strand
TGAGAGAGGGATACTACCAGTAATAGAGTAACGTAAAAGCCAATCTTTTGTTAAGTCCTTAACCCCTGGCATATAAAAAAAATGCCCGCCTATTATGACACGGTTTATAATGGGAATATCATCTATCTCATAGGCGGCATCAACGCCAAAATTTCCGGCAAGGTATTGGTTTTTACTACTGGGTCGCGTTTCTGTACCGTTAACATCATACGTACCTAGAAAGTTTTCATAGACATAGCCTAGACCCACTTTAAACTGTATCCACCGTTTTTTTGACCTTTGCAGACGATAGCCATATCCTAAAGAGGGGTAGACTCGATTATCAACATAACGCGGTACATCAAAGTCATAACCGATCTCAAAAAAATACAAATCATGCTCTGTAAAGCTATAGTCTTGTTCTAAAAAGGTATAAAGTTCATGTTTGTTAAGCACTTTCTCGGTATCAACTGTTTGTGTTGTCTCATACGCATAGGTTACATCATAAATAGTCTTAAACTGCGCACGTTTACGTTCAATGTGCCCACCTACTTTTAGCTTGTTCTTTGTATTACTGCCCGATTCGTATTCTATACCAACATCTAGATAACCACTCCAATAGGGGAAGGTGTTACGCATACGGTTTTCAAAAGAGGTATCTTCGTTCTCTGAAATAATAAAACGATCGATTTTAGCAATGGTAATAAGTTCTTCAACTTCACCATGCTGAATCTCTAAAAAGGCATGCTCTTTAATACCCGTAATATAACCTTCTGTCTCTTTACCATCAAAATAGATATGATACTCATGCTGGGTCTCAAGCGCTTCAACATCAGAGTAATCAATACGAATACTACCTTCACCGTAGATCAACTTAAAACTAATGTACTCAGCTGTTAATTGGTCTATCTGCCCCTGTAAGACAGAACCTTTAACGACAATAGTATCTATCATCGTAGGAGACTGCGTATCCACTTCCTCTTTCGCCTCTTCACGTAAGATCTTGCGCTGCTTACGCTTTGCTTTTGCAATATCTAAGGCACTTACATCATCAAGTTTTGTTGTGGCACTGACCTCATTACTGTTACTGTTATTGTTGTCAGCAGTTTCAACCGCTTTGGTCTCACTTGGTTCACTTTTTTCTGTTGGTGTTCTAGCACTCTCCTTGGCGTAAGGCGTTTCCATGACGTTACTTTTGTTCACTACAGCACTACTGTTATGATCGGGGGCAGTGGTATTGTTGTCCATCTCTGCCCTAAGAAAAGATGTCAACAGTAAAAAAAGCGTAACAGTACGTGCTAACATCTACAACCCTAAATTTTTTCCTAATTTTAGCTAACTACCCTAAATTTTTGCCTCTTTGAAGTGATATAATGCTGTAAAGTTTTCAACACTGGAGAGCAGATGCCTTTCACGCACTACCCAAAAGGGACCCTTCCTTTTTTACGTTCCATCCAAAATAACAACACTAAGGTATGGTTCGATGAACATAAGGATGAGTACACAAAGTTTATTTTAGAACCAAGTCGTGCCTTTGTCGAGGAGATGGGAGAGCATCTTCAAGCACTCGTACCCACTATCAATGCCATCCCCAAAATCAACCAATCTCTTTTTCGCATCTATCGTGACGTCCGCTTCTCAAAAGACAAGACACCCATCAAGTCCAAAATAGGCGTTATCTTCTGGCAAGGCAACCACATACGCATGCAGTCAAGCTGCTTTTACCTCCACTTCTCACCTAAAGAGCTTTTACTCGCTTCAGGCATTCGTACCTTTGATCCAGACCTACTCTCAGCCTACAGAGACTATATCAAGGTGGATAAACATAGAGAAGAACTTCATGACATTCTAGAGACCTTACGTGCAAAAGGCTACATCATCGAGGAACCTGGCTATAAACGTCTTCCAAAAGTCTTTGACAAAGAGATCAGCCATGAATACTTAGCAAAGATGAAAGCTGTAGCGGTCTATCACAGTCTAAAACCATCCACCATCGCATCCAAACAGTTCATCCCTGAACTGTACCGGCACTATGAACAGTTTTTGCCGCTACAACAGTGGCTTTATGCGATGACACTTACTAAGAGTGTTGAGTGTTGAGTGTTGAGTGTTGAGTGTTGAGTGTTGAGTGTTGAGTGTTGAGTGTTGAGTGTAAAGGTGACGTATTTAATCTTATAAATTTCTAAGTTAGAGGAAGTTTTTACTTGTAGATTTTAATACCACGAAGCTTATCAGCTTCGCTGTATTGGACCGTTAGCCCTTGCACGATTCGCAATTTAGTTGCTCTCTGTACTGGACCGTTAGCCCTTGTAGTTTTCTAAGTATTTCGTGTCGAAGTTGTTGTTGATGAAGTCAGGGTTTGCCATCATCTTCTTATGGAAATCGATCGTTGTACGAATACCTTCGATCTTAAACTCACTCAACGCACGGTGCATACGCTTAACCGCTTTCTCACGTGTGTCTGCTTTAACGATAAGCTTACCGATCATAGAGTCATACGTAGATGGAACGGTGTAACCAGCGTGTGCATGTGTATCAATACGAATACCAAGACCACCTGGTGCAACCCACTCAGTGATCGTACCTGGAGATGGCAAGAAACGTACCGAGTCTTCCGCAGAGATACGACACTCTATGGAGTGACCATGGAAGTTGATGCTCTCTTGGCTAGGAAGTTCTTCGCCTTCAGCTATACGGATCATCCACTCGATCAAGTCAAGACCACTTACCTCTTCAGAGACTGTGTGCTCAACCTGAAGACGTGTGTTCATCTCCATGAAGTAGAAGTCAAGGTTTTTGTCGAGTAGGAACTCAAATGTACCCGCACCCTCATACTTAATAAACTTTGTTGCTTGAACTGCTGATGCGTGTAGACGCTCACGAACTTCTGGTGTTAAGACCATTGCCGGAGACTCTTCGATCAGTTTTTGGTGGCGACGTTGCATAGAACAGTCACGCTCACCGATGTGAAGTACGTTACCGTGGCTATCTGCCATGATCTGTACTTCAATGTGACGAGGGTTTTGAATAAATTTCTCCATATAGATCGTACCGTCACCGAAAGCAGTTACTGCTTCAGATTCTGCTGCCAAAAATGCATTTTTAAGGCCTGCTTCTTCTTCAACAACACGCATACCACGTCCACCACCACCTTGAGCAGCTTTCAAGATTACTGGGTAACCAACTGCTGCTGCACGGATAGCCGCGTCTTTAAGGTCGTGTATAGCACCATCTGAACCTGGAACAACTGGTACACCAGCATCGATCATGACATCTTTTGCTTTTGACTTGTCACTCATTAGTTCCATAACCGCCACAGTTGGCCCGATGAACTTAATGTCGTGATGAGTACAGATCTCAACGAAGTCTTGGTTCTCAGAAAGAAAACCATAACCTGGGAAGATCGCGTCACAATGACTAACTTCAGCCGCAGAGATAATCGCTGGTATGCTCAAGTAAGACTCAGAACTCGGCGCTGCACCAATACAGATCTTTGCATCAGCAAGCTCCAAGTACTCAGAACCTTCATCACCCTTAGAGTAAACAGCAACTGCCTCTTTACCCATCTCTTTTATGGTGCGAATCGCGCGAAGAGCAATCTCTCCACGGTTCGCAACTAAGATACGTTTGATCTCAGCCATAATTAGATCTTCTCTACAACAAATAGTGGCATATCGTACTCAACTGCCTGACCGTCTTTTACAAGGATCTCAAGAATTTTACAGTCAAATTCAGCTTCTAGTTCGTTCATGATCTTCATCGCTTCAAGAACAGCTACTGCCTGACCTTTTTTCACTGTATCGCCTACTTTAATAAACGGTGCAGAGTCTGGTGATGGTGCTGCGTAGTACGTACCAACCATTGGAGAGTCGATCGTGTCACCTGTGATCGCTGCTGCTGTTGCTGGTGCAGAAGATGCCACTGGCGCTGCTACTGGAGCCGCAACAGGTGCTGCTGCTACTGCTTGAACGGGTGTTGCAACAAGGCCTGTTGCTTTTTCCATCTCGATCTCAAAACCATCTTTTGTGATTTTGATCTTCGAAAGACCACTTTCGTCAAACTTAGTAATAAGTGCGTTAATTTGTTTGTTTTCCATCGTTAAAGGCTCCTAAATAGCTTCAAATCACTCTTAACCCCTCTAAAAGGATCGCAAGTGCTCTTAAATTTAATGCGATATAATAACACAAATCATATTAATGAATGTAATTTTATCGTCTAAGAATGGTTTAAATGTTCTATTTAACCTGAGATATTTGACGGATTTACACACTATGTTAAGGAAAAACAATGGGCTTAAAAGCAGACACATGGATACGAGAGCAGGCGATAGAGAACGGAATGATCACACCTTTTTGTGAAGATCAGGTAGGAAAAGGGGTTGTCTCTTACGGTTTGAGCTCTTATGGGTATGACATCCGTGTGAGTAATGAGTTTCAGATCTTTACGAACCTCAACTCAACGGTCGTTGATCCTAAACATTTTGATGATGCTAACGTTGTTGACTTTGAAGGCGATGTTTGTATCGTTCCGCCTAACTCTTTTGCACTAGCACGTACGGTAGAGTACTTTAAGATCCCACGTGATGTTTTAGCTATCTGTTTAGGCAAGTCGACCTATGCACGCTGTGGCATCATCGTCAACGTAACGCCATTTGAGCCAGAGTTTGAAGGTCACATCACCATTGAGATCTCTAACACTACACCACTTCCAGCGAAGATCTACGCAAACGAAGGTATCGCACAAGTCCTCTTCTTACAAGGTGACGAAGCCTGTGAGACCTCTTACGCGGACAAAAAAGGCAAGTATCAAGGACAAGAGGGCATCACCCTACCAAGGATTCTTGCATAAAACCGCTCTACAAATCCCTCATCGAACTCTTTTTACTCGGTGGGATTCTCATTCCCTTTCTAGTAAGTTTTGTTGACATCTCGTTTCGCTCCATCTTGCGAGAATCCCTATCTCCTCAACCACTAACCTATCTGAGTTTCAGTTTTTTGTTTGTTATGTATGGTGTGAGTTATCATTACTTGTGGAAGCACTTTGCCAAACGCGAAGGTCTACAACGCGTTAAGCTCCTTGAGTTTGGAACCCTCATCATCATTGGAAGCGACCTTCTTATCTACGCTTCACTCTACCAAGCAGGCAACATACGTTCAAACTTTATCTGGCTCGGATTTTACCTTGTATTGATAGGGCTCTTTTATCTACTAGGAAAACGCAGTATTAACCGTTTTGAAACGAAGTAAGTGCTATAATTCCGATTATTAAACACTAAGGACTTAAAATGTTACACGAATACAGAGACATCATCACTCACATGAAAGAAAACGGCAACGAAAATGCACACTTCCTACACATCTTCGACAAGCACAACGCACTCGACGATGAAATCGTAGCAGGCGAGCAAGGTACAATGACTGACGCTGAAATCGAAAAGCTTAAAAAAGAGAAACTTCTTCTTAAAGACGAAGCATATGGCATCTTAATGGCATACAAAAAAGAGCATAGCCTCTAGTAATCTTTCGACGGTTAATTCTTAACCGTCATTCCGGACTTGATCCGGAATCTACAACCCTTCAAAAACCACCTTCTCTACTAACTATTCAAAAACTCCATAATCTTTTCAGCAGGTCTACCTATCACAGCCTTATTGCCTTTGATGATGATAGGGCGTTCTATGAGTTTCGGAAAGCGGCTCATCGCGCGGATGAGGACACCTTCGTCATGCACCTCTGAGAGCTTCAGCTCTTTAAAGATATCTTCTTTTGTACGCATCAGGTCAATCGCATCGATGTCTAACATCAACAACAAGGCCTTGATCTGTTCCACATCAAGGTCTTCATCAAGATACTTAACGACCTCAGCCTCAACACCTGCCTCTTCTAAGATGCTCATCGCCTGTCGGGATTTTGAACAACGTGGGTTATGCCATATTTGTACTTCGCTCATGAATTACTCCAAAATATTTTTAGCGATGATAACAGAGAGTCTATAAAGATTAGGGGTGTGTACGAAGTTGTGGGAAAAATTTAAATGAAAAAAGCGAGTCTATGAAAGACAATGGTGCTTTTTAGAGCCTGTTGTCCAAATAATCAGTTATCAATTTTTTTCACCTCTTCAAGAGAGAGACGCTCTATCATAATAGACATTGCTCTTGTCTAACAAGGTCTGCGCATCGACTGTAACATCTATCGGCGTGGCATGAAGTACTGAAGCATAAAGCAGTATAAGTGTTATAACACGGTAAAACCAATTTTTCATAGTTGTATTATACGCCATCTCTTACAAAAAGTTCTTTTTGAGAAAACATGACAAGACATAAAGCCCCCAAACATGTTGTTTAAAACTTCCTCGTTTCCCACGTTCTATATACTCTTTCAAGACCTCCCTATGAAACAGTCCTGTCTGCTCGTTTACCTCCACAATGAGGTCGATCTTACCAGAAGCTATCAACCACTCCATGTAAGGGTTTGAAAAACCTTTTTTCTTACGCTGTATGACCTCATCAGGCAGATACTTAGAGGCTACTTTTTTCAAAAGATCTTTTGTCACACCGTTTTGATAGCGAAGTTTTGGATCGATGCTAAAAACTGTTTCAGCTAGATGATGGTCTAAAAACGGAGTACGAGACTCTATGGAGTGCGCCATCGAGACCCGGTCTAATTTTGTTAAGAAGTGCTCTGCTTGAAAGAGTTGCAGGTCGATGTAACTGTACCAAAGACTAGGGTCACTGTGTCCACTTGCTTCAAAAGCATCACGATATGGCTTTAAAAACCGCAGTCCATCCCCATCTTTGATGTTTTGGCGCATGAGGTTGTTTTTTTGTAAGTCTGTAAACTTCTCTCCTGAGGTTCGAAAGAGCAACTGCTCATCAAAAATACGCTTATACCATTCCCACTCTCTGTTCATAGAAAAGTTGGAACGAAAATACTTTTTGAGCCAATTTTTGTGTTCCAAGGTCGCCGCTTTTTCGATGTCCAAGTACTCAAAATATTGACGATATCCAAGAAAAAGTTCATCACTCCCCTCCCCACTAAGTACTACCTTGTAGCCCTCTTTCTTAATCCCTTCAAAGAGTAAGTAAAGCGGGATAGCCGCAGGATCATTTAGCGGTTCATCCATACTCGCAAAAACCTTCTCACTCGCCTCCATAAAGTCCGTTTGAGTGATCTCAACCGCAGTGTTGCTAACACCAAGCAGCTCAGCCGTAGCCTTAGCATTACTGCGTTCGTCATATTTTTGATACTCCGCATAGCCTAGGGTAAACGTCTGTAACGAAGTACCTTGCTCTTTTGCTATCGCAGCGATTAAGGCACTGTCTATCCCCCCTGAAAGTAGTGAAGCCATCGGCACATCAGCACTTAGACGCAGACGCATACTTTCTGTAAACTGTTCTTCTATCTTTTGTGTTGCTTCCACTTCCTCTGTAATGATAGTTGATGAAGCATCCAACAGTGAATAATAGGACTCATTCTCTACCTTATGGCCATCAAAATGCAGGTATTCCCCTGCTCCCAACTTCTTGATCCCTTTAAAAAAGGTATGCGGTGGGGTCGGTGCCAAAAAACCGAGATAGCTACTCAGTGCATCTTTGTTCAGTTTGTTACTTTTTAAAAATGGCGTAAGCCCTTTAATCTCCGAAGCAAATACAAACTGTTTTCGGTTATGAAGATAAAAAAGAGGTTTTTTACCCAAACGATCACGAAAAAGATAGAGATCCTTGCCATCTTTAATCGCAATAGCAAACATCCCCACCAAATGATCAACAAATTTCAGCCCCCACTTTTGATAGGCAGCCAATAATACTTCTGTGTCCGAGTCACTTTTAAAGGAAAAATCTTGTGAGAGTTCTTGTCGCAAAGCTTTATGATTGTAGATCTCACCATTAAAACTGAGTAATACTTCTCCATGACGCATAGGTTGGTGCGCCTTTTCAGAGAGAGCAATAATACTGAGACGGTTATGCGCAAAGAAGAGACCTTCTTGTTCCACAATCCCGCAGTAGTCCGGTCCACGATGTGCCATAACGGAGAGTGCTTGTCGGGCTAGAGCAGGATTAAACTCCCCTATAATTCCAAAGACTGCACACACTAGATGCTCCTTTGGAGCAATGATAAATTTTGCCCTCGAGAGGATTTCCTTTGGTCAATTATGAATGTTAAATGACTTGACTGTTTATATATCATTTTTTCATCTTCTTTATTTCCCATTTTCTATTCACCATTCCCCATTTTCTTCTCAAAAAGAACCGTAAAGTCTCTCGGCAGATAAGCTTTTTTTATACGGAACTTTGTGCCTAATGTATTGGCAATCATTTCAATTTCTCTAGGTCGAAAGTAGTTATAGACCATCGACT
>JAJRVE010000109.1 GCA_024277445.1 Campylobacterales bacterium | reverse complement strand
GTCTTAGACATAAAAAGCCTTCTAAAATAGTCTTGTTATTTTAGCCAAGTAAGCTTATTACACTTTTGATTTTTTTGAGTAATTAGCTTTTCAATATTGATATCTCTTAATGTCATGTCACTCGCCTCTATACTGTGATTGTCCAAATTTTCCTCTCTGTTGCGCCAGAGAGTAATTTTTGAGAAAGTAGAGAGGCGCTGTTGTTGAGACGTTTATAGTTTGATTTCTAAAGTAAATAATCAATAGGTTCCTATCTTTCTACGACTCCGGTAGTTAATGAGAAGAGTTTATTCGAACAGAAATGAAAACGAATGCTTTCAGATTAATCAATGCGTTACCACTATCAAAATGATGAAAACATCAGCAGTGCTTCAAAACCCAATAAAGAAGTTTTCTTTAATCAAACACCTTTGAGTAACTATGACAATACGGCACTTTCCCATGTCGTTGATAATAATCTTGATGATACCCTTCAGCCGGATAAAACGTAGATGCTTTTTCAACTTTAGTTGCGACCTTAAACCCTTTATGAGTCAAGATGTTAATTAACTTATGTGCTACCTTGTTCTCATCAACATCACTATAAAAGATCACCGAGAGGTACTGTGACCCGATGTCAGGCCCCTGTCCATTACGTTGCGTAAAGTCATGGATCTCAAAAAAGTTCTTGGCTATGGTCTCATAACTAATCTTTTTAGGATCATAAGTCACCTCAACCGTCTCTACATGCCCCGTATTGGTATAAGAAACATCTTGATACGAAGGGTTCTTCTTATGACCACCCATAAACCCAGACACTACACTCTTGACACCTTCAAGCTTCTCCAAGTGATACTCCACACCCCAAAAACAACCTCCTGCAAAGTAAGCTTTTTTCAACTCACCCTCTGCTGCTACCACTAATGTACTACTAAAGAGCAACACCATTATCACCAATAAAATCTTTTTCATGATCTATCCTTTTACTTTTATTCTCCCATTGTAGAACGAACATATAAACAATTCATAAACTATTTCGCTAAAATCACTTTATGAAAAAAACTATTTTGATTACAGGCTGTTCTAGCGGGATTGGCTATGAGACAGCACTTTATTTACACAACAACGGCTATGAGGTCTTTGCCTCTGCGCGTAAAGAAGAAGATGTCAAACGTCTTCGCGATCGTGGGCTTAATGCCCTTCAACTCGACGTGACGGACACAGACTCCATTGACAAGGCACTTACTACTGTTTTTGAGCAGACAGGCGGCACACTTTATGCGCTCTTTAACAATGCAGGTTATGGTCAACCCGGTGCCTTAGAAGATGTACCCTGTGAAGCTTTGCGTGAACAGTTGGAGACCAACGTGATAGGGCTACATGAACTTACCCGTCGTATCATCCCTGTTATGCGCAAACAAGGGTATGGACGTATTATCCAGCACTCTTCTATCTTGGGGCTTATCTCGCTTCGTTTTCGTGGGGCTTATAATGCAAGTAAATACGCCATAGAAGGGCTTTGTGACACCTTACGTTTAGAGCTAGATGGCAGTAATATCTTTGTTGTTACAATGAACACAGGGCCTATCCACTCTAAGTTTCGTGACAATGCTACTGAAAAGTTTTTAGAGTATGTTGATGTTGAGAACAGTGTCTTTACAAAAGAGTACAGAGAAGAGGTCTTAGAGCGTAAAGAGAAGAAGAGCGAAAATGACCCTTTTACTAAAGAGCCTATAGAAGTCATTAACAAAGTCATCTTGGCACTTGAGAAGAAGCGCCCTGCTCCACGTTACTACGTCACGACGGCTACCCATCTACTTGGGAACTTAAAACGTATCCTGCCAACGGCATGGCTAGACAAAATCCTACTGAAAGTCTAACATGCACCAAATAAGCGACAAGGTCTTTGCCGAGGATTTTCTCTTTGAGGTTGAGATAGCAACACCACTACTCCCCTCACCTTATGAAACCTACCCTTACCTTCTCATCGAAAATTTTTTAGATGAAGATACCTGCAAAAGCATTATTGATGAAGCAAGAGAAGATCATGATGTCACAGAGGCAGCACTAAAAAGTAATAATAACAGTTCCAATACCAAGATCCGTAATACTAAGATACATAAACTATCCACTCCACATCAACATATCTATGATGAGGCGCTCAACAAAGTACGATCTAGCATTGAGACGTTCTTTTCGCTCTCACTCACACACGCTACACAGCCACAGCTTTTGGAGTACACCAAAGGCTCCTTCTATAAAGCGCACTCTGATGATTCTAGTGTCTTAGTCAGAGAGGGAGAGATCATAGGCTTTAAACAGGTTGCACCACAGCGAAAAATTACGACACTTCTTTTTCTCAGTGAACAGGCAGATGAGATCACAACTCCCTATCAGTTTAAAGGCGGTGAGCTTTCGTTTAGTTACTTTAAAGATGCTCAAGGTAAAACAATAACATTTAGTCCGAAGATGGGGAGTTTAATCGTTTTTGGAAGTAACCCTATCTATACCCATGAGGTACATGAAGTTACTGAGGGGTATCGGTTGAGTGTTGCGCAGTGGCATGATGCTATCGTTTAGCTTTTGTCTGCACTCTTCTTTCGGTTAAAGTCATCTTTCAGTAATTTTCTCACTATCCCAATATCTTTAACACTCATCTTATCATCTGCTTTAATGGCACGCAAGATATGATGAACTTCGTTGACCGTAATACCGTAAGGATCTTTCTTCTCGACCTTTACACCACCTTTTTCAAGTATGTGCACCATGTCAATGTTACGACGACCATGCTGTAAGAAGAAGATCAGGCCTAACTCACCTGTATGCTCTTTTTCAACCGCTACAACAACCTTTTTAGGGATGTCACGTGTCACTTCAGGAGCGATACTTCTAAAGTCTTCGGCATCCATGTAGCCTATGTAAAACTTGGTAATAAGATCAATCTTACGCACCACGTCTGGCTTGTTTAAAAAGCGAATGTCTAAGACCATGTTTTTGCCGCTACGTGAGCGTTTCATCAACCATGTTAGTGTGTTATAGTACTTAAACGGACGGATCTGAAGATTACCTGTTCCGATAACGCGCTTATCTTTTACCTTCTGGTAAGGACGACGTTTATCATGGTACTTGTCACTCAACCAACTCAAAATGTCTTGGGCAAAAAATGGCTTCGTGATCCAAACCGTACAGAAGTCTTGTAACTGCTTTGTTCCCGTAACACCCTCATTTAGGATAAGCAGTGCTTTGACCTTATACTGAGGGAAGATAGTCTCTAAGAGTGCTTTTTTCTTACGTAGTCTACGCTTTAGGTTAGTGACCGACTTTGTCAAGGTCATCTCAACCATGTAAAGGGTGTTGTCTTTCGTAATAAAGAGCGCATCAAACTCACCGATCTCATTACGGTTAGTACGATAGACGATCTGTCCTTTGCTGTTAACAGAGAGTGT
>JAJRVE010000108.1 GCA_024277445.1 Campylobacterales bacterium | reverse complement strand
TCGATCTAAACATGTACAAATAGGAACTAACTGTACAGTAATTAATAAGCAGACTTATATTACTTTGAAAGTTCATAGTACTAAAAAGAATATAGGTACAAGTGGAATGGGAATGGATAATCCTTATACAATGGTTGTTTATGAACACCTCGAAAATAATAAATTTTAAATATGGAATATTGTATATCACAAAACTTAGTTAATAAATATATAAATTTAAGACAAAAAGATTCTAAAATTGTTTGGACAAATAGCAAAAATTTCATATTAAGAATTCTTGAAAGAAAAGAAGCGTATCAAAAATTAATCAATGAAGACATTAAATTTGCAATAGATGCAAAGAATATAATACAAAATTATATTATTGATAATAATTTAGATATTGATGATTTAAATCAAATTACTTTATCTTTGAAATTACATATTTCAAAAAATGAAGAACGAGTAAAGTTTTTAATTGCTTTTCCTTTTATTTTTACATTATTATTAATTTTTGAAAAATTAGAACTACTAGAAAAAGTTCTACCAAATCCATTTAATATTGCTGCAATAGCTTTTTATTCATTTATAATGTTATTTGCTTTTGTAGAAAGAACTAAACTGATAGAATATAAGTGTTCTCTAGAAGAATTAATTTTATTGATAGAGTATCAAATAAATACTATGGAAGATAACAAAATATAAGAGTAGCCTAGCAGCAACTTATTGGTGTAGTGTAATTTTACCGTTAGACCCTTGTTTCAGAAGCTTATTAAAACAATTTAGAAGCAAAGTAAAGTCCAAAGAAGAAAAAGAACTGGAACTGCATAACTCAAGTAGCAAGTGCATAAAACATAGAGAGATTTAGGCATAACAATTACGTGGAACGCAATCTGTGACCGCGAGCGGATCACAGATCGCTCACGACGAACGTTATCTTTATACTAAGAAGACATAGATATTAGGAACATAAACATGCGAGATTCAAATATTGTAAAACGACTTTTAGAAAACCACAACTAATCAAACTCCTTTTCAAATGTACTTCAGATACACTCTAGCGTTAATATTGGTAACTGACACAAGGCATCGATGGAGTAAATTACCACAGCTTGATATGACACATCTCTAACCTACACATTATCCTTGCACTGTTATACTTTCACTAAATTCATCAAAGATATTTTATGACTCAAGACGAACTTCAACAACTACTAATAACTAATGCTCAGCACAAAACCCAAGAGTACACCCGTCTCTTTCATGGGCGAGGACATTTTTACGATGCCTATAAGTTTTTAACCATAGACAGTGTTGACCAAGTGCTTTATGTTCCTTTTTTCGCACCTGACGACGAAGAAGATGCCATTTTAACGATGCTTAAAGCCTTTTATGAAAGTGAAAACAGATGGCAAGCCTTAGTTATACAACGTCGTTACTTGAAAAAGGCACCCAGTGAAGTGATAGAAGGTATGCTCCCTGATGATACCTTTGCCTTTGAAAATGGCTTAAAATACAAGCTTAACTTTCAGAGCAACCAAAACATCGGTTTCTTTGCTGACATGAAGATCGGTCGTGAGTTTGTACGAGAAAATGCAGCAGGTAAAACAGTACTCAACCTTTTCTCCTACACCTGCCCTTTCTCTGTGGCAGCCATCGCAGGTGGTGCTAACAAGGTGGTTAATGTAGACATGGCTAAGGGCGCACTCTCTACTGGCCGAGAGAACCACCGCATCAACTCGCTTGATTCTCGTTCCGCGCAGTTTATGCCTTACAACATCTTAAAGTCTTGGTCTCGCATTAAAAAGGCGGGGCCTTATGAGATGATCATCATCGATCCACCCTCTTTTCAAAAAGGTTCGTTCGCAGCAACGAATGACTATGCCAAGATCATTAAACGACTTGGTGAACTAGCTAGTGATGAGTGTGTGGTACTTTCAGCACTCAACGCACCCGAACTCGACACAGCATTTATCAAACAGTTATTTGTCGATAATGCGCCTGACTTTCTTTTTGTCGAGAGACTGCCAAACTTAGAGAGTTTTCCGGCTATAGATGAAGAGAAAAGTCTTAAAAACCTCATATTTAAAAGGAGTCCATCATGAAAGGTCTCACCATAAAGCAATATGCCATTCAAAACAAGATACCCATTTTTAACGTCGTTAAGATGGTAAAGAGTGGTCAACTCAAGTATGAGACGCGACAAGTAGATGGTAAAGATGAGATCTATATACTCTCTGAAAAATTAGCCCCCGAAGTAAAAAAAGAGGGTTACAAAAGAGAGATCGATTACAAAAAGGCGTACTTTGAGCTTCAAGCCAAATATGATGCACTCCTAGCCAAAGTAAACGGCAACTAATGCAAAAAGTGGCGCTAACTTTTCGTGATACACCCATGTTGCAAATCATTGATACCCTCAAAGAGCAGTTCAAAAACAGCTCAGAGATCACATTACGCGTTCTTAACCCTGACAACTTTGGTGGATACTATGCAGGTCAAGAGGTATGGGTAGGCGAGCAACGTTATCTTTACCGTTCCTTGCGTTCATGGATAGATCTTGCTACGCTCATGAAATGTCGTATGTTAACACCCACCAGTAATGATGACGAGACCATCACCCTTTATTTCCAAAAGCTACAAACAGACTCATTTCATCAGGACAACCCTAATGATAAATCCGAAAAGTATGGCACAAACTCACACTTTTCACGCATTAACAAAAATGAAGAACCTGCATTTCTTAGCGCCTATTACCACGCACTAAAACTAGCCAATATCTCCACTACAAAACGCGTTTTAAACCTTGGTATCAACCAAGGAGATGAATTTTCACTCATACAAGCAATACTCCCAGAACAGCTTTTTAAAGGCATAGAGTTTGTAGGCATAGACCATTCTGAGAGTGCTATACAAGAGGCTAAAAAACGTTTCAACACCTCACATGTGCACTTTTACAGTCACGACATTAACAGACTAAGTGAACTCTCCCTTGAGAAGTTTGACCTCATCATCAGCATTGGAACCCTACAAAGTCCGGGCATCAATTACAAACCCTTTTTGATGGATCTTGTCAAAAACTATCTTAGTGATGAGGGTGCTCTGATTTTGGGTTTTCCTAATTCTCGCTGGATTGATGGGGAGATGATCTATGGTGCTAAGATGCGAAACTACCGTGAGTCTGACCTATCACTTGTACTCAACGACATCGACTATGCTAAACGTTACCTGCAACAAAAAAAGTTTGATGTACGCATTAGTGGTAAAGAGTACATTTTTTTAACCGCTACCCCTCGATCATAATCTTATTGCCAACAACTGTTACAAAAAGTTATATCTTATAAATAAAGCATGCTACAACAGCTATAAAGTATAATTTTTTATAATATATGTATATCATACCTACAATTCAAAACGGAGTTCTACATGAAAAAAATCATTCTTGGTCTACTTTTAATCAGTGCCAGTCTATTCGCAAAAGATATTAGTGCTTACCTTAATGGTAGCTATCAGTCAGCAGACAAGGTTAAGTCAACACTTAACAGTAATGGCTTTAAGGTCATCGGAGAGTATGATGCGATGGGTGATGCACAGTATCATGTTGTTGTTTACACCTGTCCAGGTCTTTCTAAACTTGCTTCAAAAAAGACGCGTGGTTTTGCTGCTGTTCAAAAAGTTTTAGTTGATGCTAAAGCTAAGAACCTCGTTTTTACAAATCCTGAGTACTTTATGAGTGCTTTTTTACAAGATGACAATAACGCTAAGATCGCTCAAAAAGTCAGTGCTAAACTAGCGGCAGCCTTTGGTGCACTTAAAGGTGGCGAGTCTAAGTTAGAAGATGATGATATCGCTGGTTTTCACTTCATGATGGATATGCCTTACTATGAAGACATGATCGAACTGGCTTCTGGTGATGATCTTGCCAAAAACCTTGAGTCTAAAGGTGATGTAGTTTTCAAACTAAAAGTTGGAAACGCAACACTTTATGGTGTCGCTATGAAAAATGAAAAAGAGTTTGTTAACGCTATCAATGCCGCACCACATGCAGCATTTTTACCGTACATGGTACTCATAGAAGACAACAAAGCGTTTATGCTTCATGGAAAATACTACCTTGCTATCTCTAACCCACTGCTTAGCATGGGTGACTTTATGAACATCTCATCAACACCAGGTGACATCGAAGACTACCTTACAACTTTAGTTACAAAGTAATCCACCACTACTCCAATACTGTTTTGGAGTAGCTCTCCTCGTTAACACCACAACAACTTTCTTAATAACCATGATAAAGTAGCTTGAATAACCGTTACCAAATGCACCCTATACTACGCTAACTTACGCTACTAACAAAACATTTACCCTATTTTGAGTATAATCGCAAAAATAATAGATACTTTTTAGATCTAAACTTAGGCATTTTCATGATCGCATATGAGCGTATTAAACCTCTTTTATTTAAACTCGAACCTGAGACTGCCCACCATTTGGCGGAGTACTTCTTACGTGGTGCGAACATCTGCCCTTCAGCGTACAACTACTGGATTAACAAGCACTTTGTTAGTGACCCTGTACTAGAACAAGAACTCTTTGGTAGAACTTTTTTAAACCCGGTTGGTCTTGGCGCTGGCTTTGACAAAAATGCGACGATGATCCGTGGTATGCAGGCGATGGGCTTTGGTTTTACGGAGATTGGTACGATTACGCCTAAACCACAAGCTGGTAATCCTAAACCTAGAATGTTCCGTCACATTGAAGAGAAGACCATCCAAAATGCGATGGGCTTTAACAACGATGGCCTTCTGAAGATCCAAGGACGTTTGAAAGAGCGTTTTACCTTTACTACGCCTATTGGTGTGAACATCGGTAAAAACAAGCTAACCAGTGAGGCAGATGCTATTAACGACTACACAACCCTCATCAAAGCCCTTCACAAGCTTGGTGACTACATGGTTATCAATATCTCTTCACCTAACACACCTGGCCTCCGTGACCTCCAAAATGAGACCTTTATCACCCGTCTCTTTGAAGAGGCTAAAGCTTTAACCGACAAGCCTATCTTGCTTAAGATAGCTCCAGACATGGAGATCTCTGACGCTGTTGATCTAACGGCTATGGCAGTTGAAAAAGGGGCTGATGGCATCATCGCTACCAACACAACCATCGACTACTCTTTAGTTAAAAACCCTAAGGACATTGGTGGTCTAAGTGGTGCTATACTTTCTGACAAAAGTTTTGCAATCTTTGATGCTATCGCGAAAGAGCTTTACGGCAAGACAACACTGATCTCTGTTGGTGGTATTTCTACTGCTGAAGATGCTTACAGACGTATCAAAGCGGGTGCTTCACTGGTTCAGGTTCTTTCAGGACTTATCTTTGAAGGTCCAGAACTTATTATGGACATTAATAAAGGGCTTGTCGAGCTCATTAAGGCAGATGGTTATACCAACATCACCGAAGCCATAGGTTCTGCACGCTAATGCGTATTTTTGCACTACTATTTTTAATTTCAGGAGCCTTAATGGCATCAAGTCTACCCAAGTACGAGACCAAGATCCTAGACAATGGCCTAGAGATCGTCGTTATCCCTATGCACAACAACACCCAAGTCATCTCAACAGACATCTTCTACAAGGTTGGAAGTCGTAATGAAGTGATGGGCAAGACCGGCATCGCCCATATGCTTGAACACATGAACTTTAAGTCCACTAAGAACCTTGACGCTGGTCAGTTTGATACTGAGGTCAAAAGTGTTGGTGGTGTGAGTAACGCTTCAACTGGTTTTGACTACACCCACTACTTTATTAAGTCAAGCACCCAAAACCTAAACAAGTCACTTTCACTCTTTGCAGAGTTGATGGAAAACCTCAACCTCAAAGACAAAGAGTTCCAACCAGAGCGTGATGTCGTTACCGAAGAGCGTCGTTGGAGAACAGACAACAACCCTCTGGGCTTTTTATACTTTCGTATGTTCAACAACGCCTATATCTACCATTCTTACCACTGGACACCGATAGGATTTATGAATGACATCCGTACTTGGGAACTTGAGGACATTCGCTCGTTTCATAAGACCTTTTACCAACCACAAAACGCTATTTTGATCGTGACGGGTGACATCGAACCTAAGGTTGCTTTTGCTCAGGCAGAAAAAGAGTTTGGAAAGATTAAAAACACAACTGACATTCCAAAGGTCAAGTTTGTAGAGCCAAAACAAGATGGTCCTAAACGTGTCACCATTTACAAAGAGAGTGAAGTGGAGATGGTAGCGATCACCTTCCACATTCCTAACTATCTTGACGCAGACCAGCCAAAGCTCTCTGCAATCAGTGAGATGTTAAGTGCCGGTAAAAGTTCACGTCTTTATGAGACACTTGTAGATGAGAAGCAGATGGTCAACCAGATCTATGCTTACAACATGGAGAACATCGATGCTGGACTCTTTATCTTCCTTGCTGCCTGTAATCCAGGTGTTAGCGCGGAAGATGTTGAAAAAGAGCTCATCGTTCAGATAGAGCGTATTAAAGATGAAGATGTCACTAAAGAAGAGCTTGAAAAAGTCAAGATCAGCACTAGAGCGGACTTTGTCTTCTCACTAGAGAGTTCATCTGAAGTAGCAAACCTCTTTGGTGGCTACTTGGCGCGTGGTTCGATCAAACCGCTTCTTGAATATGAAGATGCGATTAACAAGCTAAAAGCATCAGACATCAAAGAAGTGGCTAACAAGTACTTTGATTTTAGCCAGTCAACTACGGTAATTTTACGTAAAGAAAAAGGAAGCAAATAATGACAAAAGTAACAGGAGCAACAACCGCTCTTATCACCCCATTTAAAAATGGCAAACTAGACGAGCAGAGTTATGCCAATCTTATCAAGCGTCAAATTGCCAACGGCATGGACGCGATCTGCCCAGTTGGTACAACGGGTGAAAGTGCTACGCTAACACACGATGAGCATAAGCGTTGTATCGAGATCGCTGTTGAAGTGTGTCAAGGTACTAGCTGTAAGGTGCTTGCTGGTTCAGGTTCTAACGCAACTGCCGAAGCAATTGAACTCGCTATTCATGCTGAAAAAAGTGGTGTAGATGCCATCTTCTCTGTCAGCCCTTACTACAATAAGCCTTCTCAAGAAGGTCTTTACCAGCACTACAAAGCCATTGCTAACGCAGTACCAGACCTTGGTGTGATGCTTTACAATGTACCAGGTCGTACTATGGTTGACATCTCAGCCGACACAACCATCCGTCTTTTTGATGAGTGTCCTAACATCTACGGTGTTAAAGAGGCGACAGGTTCATTAGAGCGCACAGTTGAGCTTCTTTCTCGTCGTCCTGAGTTAGCTGTTATCAGTGGCGATGATGCCATCGACTTCCCTATTTTGGCTAACGGCGGTGCAGGTTCGACTTCAGTCACTTCTAACCTTCTACCAGACCTTAAGTCTCAAATGGTACACGCAGCGCTTGAGGGTGACTTTAAAGCCTCTAAAGCTCTTAACGATATGCTTTACCCGATTAACAGCGTGATGTTCTGTGAGGCAAACCCTATGCCAATCAAAGCAGCAATGTATATCGCTGGTCTCATCGACACTTTGGAGTACAGACTACCTCTCGTAGCACCAAGTCTTGAGAATATGAAGAAGATCGAAGAAGTGATGAAAAGCTACAATATTAAAGGAATGAAATAATGCAAAGAAAAACTCTATTTATAAGCGGTGGAACACGTGGTATCGGTAAGGCTATTGTCTATGCTTTCGCTCAAAAGGGTGCTGATGTAGCATTTACTTACGCTTCTAGTGCAGACACTGCGCTTGAGATTATCGCAGACGTTGAGTCTAAGTTTGGTGTGAAGTGTCGTGCTTATAAGCTTAATATTCTTGAGCCATTAACGTACAAAGATGTCTACAAAGAGTTCGATGCAGACTTTGATAGACTTGACTACTTCATCTCTAACGCCATCATCTCTGGTCGCGCAGTTGTGGGTGGGTTTGGTCCATTTATGCGTCTTAAGCCTCGTGGTCTTGATAACATCTGGACAGCTACGGTTGATGCTTTCGTTGTGGGTGCACAAGAGGCAGCAAAACGTATGGAGCTAACGGGTGGTGGTTCAATCATCTCTATGAGTTCTACAGGTAACCTCGTCTTTACACCGAACTACGCTGGTCACGGTACCAACAAAGCAGCAGTTGAGACCATGGTCAAGTACGCAGCAGCAGAGTTAGGTGTTAAAGGTATCCGTGTTAACGCTGTTAGTGGTGGACCGATCGATACTGACGCACTTAAAGCCTTCCCTAACTATGAAGAAGTTAAGGCTGAAGTCGCTAAACGCTCTCCACTAAGCCGTATGGGTGAAGCAGAAGACCTAACAGGTGCTTGTCTTTTCTTATGTCAAAGTGAAGCCTCATGGTTAACAGGTCAAACCATCGTTGTTGATGGTGGGACCACTTTTACGTCGTAAATGTGACTATTTAAAGTAATGGTTCACACGTCATTCCTGTGAAGACAGGAATCAAACGGTGGATACTTACTTGAGTGTTTTAACTCGTGGATTCCTGCCTTCGCAGGAATGACGAGCACTAAAATCTATGCCAAAGTAAAGTCACTTTATTTTGCTATATATTTTAAACAATTAAGGAAGCATCTTATGCTCAACCTGCCAAATATTCTCGCCATGATCCGTCTATTGGTCGCACCTCTTATGTTCTGGATCATCCTGACGCCCGAGTTTTTTACCGACCAAGGCTATGATATTACTTGGAGCTACTACTTTGCAGCACTACTCTTTACCATCGCCTCACTGACTGACTATTTCGACGGTCTCATAGCTAGAGAGCTTGACCAAAAGACAAAACTCGGGGCTATCATCGATCCTCTTGCAGACAAGATGCTTGTAATGGCCGCCTTTTTAGGACTTATGGTCGATGGCAGTGCTTCAGTCTGGGCAATCTACATCATCATTGTACGTGAACTCTTCATCACTGGTCTTCGTACGATTGCTGTTCAAGAGGGCATCGACGTTGCCGCTTCGTGGTCAGGTAAGGTTAAAACAGTAGCGCAGATGTTCGCCATCGGCTTTCTAATCATGCAC
>JAJRVE010000107.1 GCA_024277445.1 Campylobacterales bacterium | reverse complement strand
TGAAAGGGATGAACGAAAACGAGATCCTTGACATCTTAGAGTACTGCAAAGAACGTGGCATGACCGTACGCTTTATAGAGTACATGGAGAACGTTCACGCGGCCGTTGATATTAAAGGGATGAAGAGTGAAGAGTTACTCTCACTGATAGCAGCGTGTTACAGCTACACAGACGAGGGCTTAGAGTCACAATCACCATCACACTACTACAAGACTGAAGATGGCTACCGCTTTGGTATTATCGAGCCTTACAAAGATGACTTCTGCTCGACGTGTAATCGCATACGTATCACCGCAGAGGGTGACCTCATACCTTGTCTTTATTTTGATGAAGCGATGAGTATCCGTGAAGCCATCCGTAAAGGTGACATCAAGACAGCAGCCGCCGTTTTAAAAGAGGTTGTTCGCACGAAACCAGAGAAAAACCGCTGGTCAGAAGAAGATGGCGAAAGCTCAACGCGTGCCTTCTATGAAACGGGCGGGTGATTTTACAGAGTAAAATCAGGGAAATGGTGAATGGAAAATCGTAAATGGGAGGTGTTTGAATGCATAAACAACTTGATGTATGGCAGGCTTCCATGCGATTTGTCTTAGAACTATATCGTTTAACTAAACAGTTTCCTAGCGATGAGAGGTTTGGTCTTACCAATCAGATTCAGAGGGCTACTGTTTCTATTCCTTCCAATATTGCAGAAGGTTCTGCGAGACAGAGTAATAAAGAGTATATACAGTTTTTATATATTTCTCTTGGCTCAGCGGCTGAAGTAGAAACACAGCTGTTGATTGCTCGTGACCTCGAGTATGTCGACTCTATCGATCAGCTCTACAACGATCTTCAGTCTATTAAAAGAATGTTAATTGGTCTGATAAAGTCAAAAAAAAGTAAAGAATCCAAATGACCCTACACCTTCCCATTTTCCATTTTCCATTTTCCATTTTCCTAGATCAAAAGGATTTCTTTTGATCTACCTAGTAGAACATTTCTTTTCGATACAAGGTGAGGGTAGATATGTAGGCGTGCCATCTCTCTTCCTACGCTTTGGTGGGTGCAATATGCGTTGTGAGGGCTTCGCTTGCTCACAAGAGGCTCCTAACGGTACAACGGTGGTCGGTTGTGACACAGTCTATGCAGTTAACCGTGAACACTTCTCTACAAACTGGATAGAGATAAAAGCATCTCAACAGCTTGAGTCCATCTTAGATCTTTATGATCTCCCTCCGAATGTAGATATTGTTCTAACCGGTGGTGAACCGCTCATGTATGCGGATGAACCTGTATTTGTAGCATTTTTAGAAGCGATGGTGGCGCGTGGTCTTCGTGTTACCTTTGAGACCAATGGCTCGATGGCAGTGGACTTTGAACAGTTCCCTGTCTATAAAGGGTGTGTTTTTGCCCTCTCTGTCAAACTCGAAAACAGTGGCGAGGCGTATAACAAGCGCATAAAGCCCAACACCATCTTTTCACTTGCGACTAACGCTAAGGAGGCCTTTTTTAAGTTCTCTATTGATGCGGACTCCATTAACATTGGTCTAGATGAGCAGATCGAAGAGATCATTGCCCATGCTCCAAACACGCAGGTTTACTGTATGCCAGTTGGTGGCTCTAAGGCTGAGGTGGAGAAGAATGCTGAACCACTCATAGAGTACTGTAAGGTTAAAGGTTATACCTACTCAGATAGACTGCATATACGTATATGGGATGAAGTTCACGGCGTTTAAAGAAGTTGTTATGTTGGTTTGTGGGAGAACGTAAGAAAGAAGTGTGTGACGAGGCAAAAGCCTCATCATTTTAGCGCAGTGGTTACTGCGCTGGGATTGACATCCACTTTTGACCTAGAGCAGCAAGGTAACCTGTCTTTTCCATACGGTCAAGGAAGTTTTGCGTCCAGTTGATGAAGTGTGCATCGTTACCGTTAACTGCGATACCAATAGGCTCGTAAGTCAAACGTGAGAAGATCGACACAAAGTTGTCATCTGGGTTGTTGATAACTGTTGACTGACAGATAGGGAAGTCTGTTAGCATTGCATCTGCTTTACCATTACGAACCATCTCAACAGCAGTGTCCTGTGACTTTGCTGGGATGATTGTAGCTTTTTTCATAAGCGCTTTAGCAAATGCTTCACTTGTAGAACCTTCGATCACAACAAGCTTGTTCTGCTTCTCAGCAAGCTCATCTTTCTTAGCATTAGCAAGGTCTGGCATCTTTGTTACAAGACACTTTCCTGATGTTAGGTATGGACCAACAAATGCAACCTTAGTGTTACGCTCTGGTGTCATTGTGTAGTTTGAAAGTACAACATCTACCGTACCGTCTTGAACTGCTGTTGCAAGTTGATCAAGAGGCATAACTTTAATCGTAAGCTTTACTTTAAGTGCTGCTGCCATTACTGTTGCAAGATCAATGTCAAGACCAACAACGTCACCGTTTTCAAGTTGACGTGTCATTGGTGTCATGTTTCCAGATGTACCAAGAATTAGTTCACCTTTTTCTTGAACTTTAGCGATAGTCGAAGTAGGTGCTGGATTAGCGCCACCACAACCTGACATGATGAGTGTTAATGCAACGAGTGCTGCGAAGATACCTTTAGAAAGTGTCATCGTGTTTCCTTATGTTAATTTGAGGCGTATCATATCACTTTTAAGCAAACGTTTAGGACACGAAGCAGTAGTAACAAGTGAGATTAGAGCAAATAACTTATTTTAACCTTAAATTAAGTACTGTTTAAGTTTAACTCCCTATACTTCCGCTAACTAAAAATTAGAAAGGGTGCAATATGAAATTTACAAAAATTGCAACACCTGAGCAGATTAAACAAGAGTTGATCTTGATCGATGCTGAAGGTAAGACTTTCGGTCGTT
>JAJRVE010000106.1 GCA_024277445.1 Campylobacterales bacterium | reverse complement strand
TATCATCATTTTTACTCTTTTATTGGTATGTGGTGCGTTGGCAGATGCGTAAACGGTTAGCTAAACGTATGTTTAATACCTCTGTTATGTCTAACAAAACAGTAGAAACAGGTTTTAGTGATGCTGGACTTGAGTCAGGAGAGAGTCTTGTGTCATGGAGTGAGGTTGATAAGGTCGTCGAAAAGCCAGAGGGCTTTCTCTTTTTCATCGCCCACGAAAGTGTGTTTTTCCCTAAAAGCTCTTTTGCATCATCAGAAGAAAGAGATGTACTACGACAGTTGATTCAAAAAAATGATCTGCTTTTTGAGAAGGAATTAGCGTGACGTATCTGTACTTAGTGATATTGTTTGTTTTTTTAGTGGGCTTAATTTTATTACGCCACCAACTAAATACCCAAAAACTCAAGAGAGTGAGAAGAGGTAAGATTCGAGTGGAGAGATATGAGGCCTAGCCATAGCTAAGCCGACGTATCTATCTGCTTGAAGATTGCCTCTTATCGCTCTCCCCATAGGGTGAGGGTACTTTTGCACCAAGGTAAACTATATGTTAATTTACTCAAAAAAATATGCAAAGCATTTTTTCTTTGAGATATCGTTAGACAACCGTCAAGGTAGCTACGGCTACCTTGACGAACATCTGCCTTGATTATGTAAAAAATTACCCTCATTGAGATTTGGGTATTTAGTTGGTGGCGTAATAGTTGCCATGACAGCAGATAAAGAAGATATGGAAAGTTGAGTTGGTATAATCTCATAAATAAAAAACGAAGGAAATTAATATGGCAAGAGCAGAAGCACGACATATATTAGTAGACACAGAAGAAGAGTGTCAAAAACTCAAAGATGAGATCACAAACGGAAGTAAGTTTGAAACAGTTGCACAGGCACATTCTAAGTGTCCTTCAAGCCGTGATGGTGGTAACTTAGGTGAGTTCGGACCGGGTCAGATGGTTCCAGAGTTTGATAAGGCTGTTTTTTCGTCTGATGTAGGTGAGGTTGTAGGACCGATCAAAACTCAGTTCGGATGGCATTTGCTAGAGGTTACAAAACGTATTTAGATAGGTACTTTACCTATCTCTTTTCGTCTATAAAAGTGCAGGATCGATGTTGCTGAGTCTTGTCTCAGTCAGCATCGCTACGAGTGCATTTTTGGGTACTTTATATGCATCATGAAGTGCACACGGGTTAAGTTCATCACAATCACTCTCTGTAAAAGCACAATTTGTACAGTTGTTCTCTCCAATAGCATTTAAGACATCGATCAAGAAGATCTCCTCCACACCTTTACTCCATGAAAACCCACCATTACGGCCACGTGTTACATCAAGCAGGTCTGCTTTGGCAAGTTTGGTCATTAACATCGTGAGGTACTTGTAAGGTATGTCGATCTTTTCATGAATGAAGGCAGCTGAAAAGAGTCGTTCGGTGTCACTGGACATAAAGATTACGATGCGAAATGCATACTGTGCTGTTTTTGAAAAAATGGGAACTCCAATTGACGCTAAAAATTATTATTTTATTGTAAACAGTTGTTTCTTAAGAGCACCTCTAAAATACTATGTCAAATCAGTATATAAGTTTAGAACAATTTATGAGGATAAAAATCTTTGTTAAAAACCTTTTTCGGTATAATCGCGTCTTAAAACTAAAATTTTATGAGTAGATCGGTAAATGACCTGCTTATAGACCCCTACCAAGGACAAAACGTGAGCCAAGCATTAGAAAACATTGAACAAGTACTTAAAGACCATAAGCTTTCAGACCTAGAATACGCCAACATCAAAAACATCTTAGGTCGTGAGCCTAACTTTGTTGAGATCGGTATCTTCTCTGCGATGTGGTCGGAGCACTGTTCGTACAAATCTTCTAAGAAACACCTAAACGGTTTTCCGACTAAAGCACCATGGGTTATCCAAGGTCCAGGTGAAAATGCAGGTGTTATCGATATTGGTGATGGTTATGCGGCTGTCTTTAAGATGGAGAGTCACAACCACCCTTCGTTTATCGAGCCGTATCAAGGTGCAGCGACTGGTGTTGGTGGGATTATGCGTGATGTCTTTACCATGGGCGCACGTCCAGTAGCAAGCCTTAACGCACTACGTTTTGGTAATGTGACCAATGATGACAAGACAAGCAAGCACCAACGTTTCTTAGTGCGTGGTGTGGTTGAGGGCATTGGTGGTTACGGTAACTGTATGGGTGTGCCTACCATTGGTGGTGAGATCAGTTTTGATGAGTGTTACAACGGTAACATTTTGGTCAACGCCTTTAACCTTGGTATCGCTAAAGCGGACGAGATCTTCTACGGAAAAGCAGAAGGTATTGGTAATCCGGTAATGTACGTTGGTTCTAAAACAGGTCGTGATGGTCTTGGTGGTGCGGTGATGAGTTCAGACTCATTTACCGAAGAGTCTAAGTCACTTCGTCCAACCGTTCAGGTGGGTGACCCATTTACTGAGAAACTTCTTCTTGAAGCGTGTTTAGAGCTCTTTAAAACAGACTATGTTGTTGGTATTCAGGACATGGGTGCGGCAGGTCTTACTTCGTCTTCGTTTGAGATGGCAGGACGTTCAGGTTCTGGAATGATTATGCACCTTGACAAAGTACCTGCTCGTGAAGAGAACATGACTCCGTATGACTTTATGTTGTCTGAGTCTCAAGAACGTATGCTTATCTGTGCTAAAAAAGGTTCAGAACAAGCCATCATTGATATCTTTGAAAAATGGGACCTTGATGCTGCTGTTATCGGTGAGGTAACAGCGACAGGTAACATGGAGCTGTTCTGGGAAGGCGAGAAGTGTGCTGAGGTTCCAGTTGACCCTGTTTCTGAAGAGGCACCGATCCTAGATCGTCCTACAAAACGTCCTGCTTACCTTGATGGCATCGCAGAGACAACGATCAACGACTTTGCTAAGGTGAGTAACCAAGAAGCTTTTGAGAGTATGATAAGCTCGATGGAAGTGGTAGATAAGTCATGGGTTTATAACCAGTATGACTCTATGGTACAGACTAACACGATTAAGAAGGGTGGTCAACTCGACGCCTCTGTTATCCGTGTTAAAGAGAACGGCAAAGCACTAGCGATGAGTTCTGACTGTAATGTGCGTTTTTGTTATGTAGACCCTAAGGGTGGCGCAGCAGCAGCAGTCATCGAAGCGGGGCGTAATGTCGCGATGAGTGGTGCGCGTCCACTAGCGATTACTGACTGTCTTAACTATGGTAACCCTGAGAACCCAGAAGTTATGTGGCAGTTTGCAGAAGGTTGTCTTGGTATTAAAGAGGCATGTTTAGAACTTAACACACCGGTTATTGGTGGAAATGTTTCACTTTACAATGAGACAAACGGTACATCAGTCTTCCCAACACCGTCTATTGCTACGGTAGGTGTCAATGATGATCAAGAGAAGGTACTTATGTCTAACTTCCAGCGTGCAGGCAATGAGCTTTACCTAGTCGGTGAGAGCAAGTCAGAGTTTGGTGGATCACTCTACATGAAAGAGATCTGTGGCACGGTTGAGGGAACACTTCCTGCGATTGATTACAAAAAAGAGTTGGCACTTTGGGACTTGGTTATCGAAGCCAACACAAAAGGACTTCTCGCTTGTGCGAAAGATCTTAGTTCGGGTGGAGCAGTGATTGCACTGGCTAAGATGGCAGCAACAAGCGGTCTAGGCTGTGACGTTGTAATTAACGACATTGATGATGCTCGTGACATCTTTGCAGAGTCTATGAGTCGTGCCATCATCGAAGTTGCTCCTGAAAATGCAGATGCTTTCAAAGTAATGCTAGGCGATCTTGCTTGTGAAAAGATCGGTACGGTAGGTGGCAATGACCTTAAAGTCAACGATGTAGAGATGAGTCTGGCTGATCTGGACAAGGTCTACTTTGGGCAGTTTGCTAAGGTAATAGAGCAAGACATCTAAGCCTTTGGCCTACATCTCTTGTAGGTCTCTCTTTAGAAAAATAAACCGCTTATCTTTTTCTTTACACCTTTACTTCGAGTGACTATTT
>JAJRVE010000008.1 GCA_024277445.1 Campylobacterales bacterium | reverse complement strand
AAGGTACCCGATAGTTATCGGGTTCGAAGCCGTTGCGAGCGACTTTTCTACGATACGGAATTTAGTGCCGTCCTGTACGGCGCTTTAGCGCTGTGTGTTTCTCTTTTGGTCGAACCGAAAAGAGAAAAGTGTATGAGATAAGATTTGAGTCTACAAAATACTAAAACTAAAAAGCGAACCAATACAAAATAGTAAATCTCCACTTTGCTATAATCAATCTAACTAAACTTTACCTCGGAGTCCTCATGAAAAAAATCGCCCTATCCCTCATCCTTCTCGCCTCATTTGCACAAGCCAACTGTAGTTTCTCAAAACCAACCAACGTTGACGTCACATGGAAAGCATTTAAAACACCTCTCAAAAAAGGAGTGGGTGGACACTTTACGAAGCTTAACTACAGTAGCAGCGTTAAAAGTGCACACTCTCTTAACGAACTGTTAGCAGGTGCCACTGTCAACATAGACGTCACAAGTGTAGACTCTAAAAACGCAGGTCGTGACGTCAAACTACTCAATGAATTTTTCAAAAAGATGGCAGGTCCAGACATCAAAGCAAAGATCATCTCACTTAAACGCGACAAAGATGCTCGTAAAACAGGTCTCGTAACCATCTCAGTTACTATGAACGGCGTCACCCGTGAAGTACCAATGCGTTACACCTTTAACAGTAGAGTTTTGAGTGCTAACGGTGTTATCGACCTTGTTGACTTTGATGCTACTTCAGCACTCCAAAGCATCAACAAAGCTTGTTATGCACTACACCAAGGCAAAACTTGGAGCGATGTCAACATAGGTTTTAGTATGAAGATCGGAGCCTCTTGTCCACAACCTATCAAAGGTCACCAGTAAACTAGGGGTTCTCACCCCATCTACGATTACCTTGTCGCAGCGATAATACAAATACTGCGACCACTACTCCTAAAATACCTAAGCTTATTAATTCCATCACTACTCCATTTTGATACAGTTACACTCTAATCAAATTCTCGTCTACCGTCTACAAATATAGCAATTTGTCATATCAAAACTAAAATATTAATATTGGTCTGCAAGTTAGAGGAAAAAGGGGATAGAGGGTATCTCCTTCATCAACAGTGATGAAGGCAGATTGATGTAAGAAGAGATTATTTTACTGCTTTAGCCGCTGCTTTGGCTTCTTTAGCTTTTTTTTCTTCTGCTTTTTTAACTTCATCAAACGCATTACGCTCAGCTACTAGTTTCTCAACATTTGATCTAAATTTATCTACATACTTCATAGAATCTCTCCTTCTTTTTAATTACTACATCTCATCTAAAGCACTATAGGAATAGAGAAATATAAATGTCTAAAAGTATAGCTATCTCTTTTTCAAAGTAACTTAACCTACAAAATGCCGGCATATGACTAGGTACAGATTAAGATAAACACACTAGCATAACTAATAATATTATATTTAGTTAATTAATGATATATTTAACCTATGAAAAAATTACAATGCGCCACTTTAGAGGGCATCGAAGCCATTTCCGTTTCAGTTGAGTCTACCCTTACCAAAGGTCTTCCCTCATTTACCATCGTTGGAATGGCCTCAACTGCTATCAATGAAGCAAGAGAACGTGTTAAGTCTGCCTTACTCGCTAACGAATTCGTATTTCCGCCAAAACGTATCACAACAAACCTTAGCCCATCAGACGTCAACAAAAATGGTTCTCACTTTGACTTAGGTATTGCTCTATTGATTGCCTTAGATAGCACTGACATTGATCTCTCCGAATGGTACGTGTTTGGTGAGCTTGGCCTTGATGGCAGCGTCAAAGAGAACGCCTTACTCTATCCACTTGTCCTCTCCCTTGCCAATAGCGCCAGCATGCAAAAGGTCTTGGTACCTAAAGAGAGCCTCTCTAAGGTTAAAAATATTCCCAACATAGAGTTTATTGGCATAGAACATCTTAATGATGCCATCGCCTTTTTTAGAGGTGATGACGCACAGGTAATCCGCCAAGACTCTGCTGAGATAGAGCACCTCAACTACAAGATTGGCAAATAGACCTACTACTTTCAAAAACACTACCCCATAGATTTTCTAGACATCAAAGGCCAAGAGAACGCCAAACGCGCAGCACTGGTGAGTGCTAGTGGTCTTCATAATCTGCTACTTGAAGGGAGTCCTGGTTGTGGAAAGTCTATGATCGCTAAACGTCTTCACTACATCTTACCACCTGTCACCTCCGATGAACTACTTGACATCGCTAAACTAGACTCCCTTGATGGAGTTGAACCCCACTTCTCTCCACTACGTCCTTTTCGCTCTCCACACCACACCTCAACACCGGCCTCTGTCTTTGGAGGAGGAAGCCATAAGGCACAAATAGGGGAGATAGGTTTGGCGCATAATGGCGTACTTTTTTTCGATGAACTGCCTCACTTTCAAAAGCCCGTTCTCGAAGCGCTACGCGAACCCCTTGAGGACAAAAAGATCCGTATCTCTCGTGTTAACACTAAGGTCGAGTACCCAACCTCTTTCTTATTCATAGCCGCCATGAATCCTTGTTCTTGTGGAAATCTACTGAGCACCAGCCAAGATTGTCGTTGCAGTGAACGTGACATAGTGCGTTATAAAAACCGCCTCTCAGATCCGTTTTTAGACCGTATTGATCTTTATGTACAGATGCAGAACATTAACCCTGACGATAGCAGTTCATTTAGCTCTGAGGAGCTGCATAAAAAAGTACTTTATGCGCATAAAAAGCAGTTACTACGGGGACAAACCAATCTTAATGGTCAACTTGAAGATGCGGAGATCGAGAAGTACTGCTCTCTTGAGGATGATGCTAAGAGCATACTTGACCAAGCCATCTTGCACTATCAACTCTCTTTTCGCAGCATTAAAAAGATCCAAAAAGTAGCGCGAACTATTGCCGACCTTGATAACAGCAAAAACATCTCTAAAAGCCATCTTCTTGAAGCCTTAAGCTACCGCAGAAGAGAAGCATAAACAGTTTTTAGAGCTACCCTGATATAATACATTTAAAAGGTCTTCTCATGAATGAAAACTATGCAAAGCTCACACAGTTTGGTCAAGAACTTCTGAGTAAAAAATCCCTACGCGAGGGCCTTCCCTTCATCTCAAAGTACGCTAAAGAGATCATAGGTGCGGAGCGATGTTCTGTTTTTGTCTACAATGCAGACGACCACACACTCTGGACAACGATAGCCGATGGTATTGACAAGATCGTGCTACCCGCAGAAAAGGGGATAGTAGGGCATACCTTTATCAGTGGTGAGCCTACCATTGTCTTTGACGCTAAACTAGACCCTTTATTTCATTCTGAGATTGATGACGAAAGTGGCTATGTCACTAAAAACCTCATCACCGCCCCTATTTTCGATTCACAACGTAAGGTAATTGGTGTCTTGGAACTGCTCAACAAAGAGGAAGGGTTTGATGAAGAAGATGTGAAGTTTATGACTTTTTTTGCCCATTATGTGAGTGGATTTATAGAACTAGCAACGCTTTATAAGTAAAAAACTACGATTTAGTTTGCGTTAAAGCCTCTAGCCATACTTTCATCTTCTTCTCATACCCGATCTCTCTCAGATCAACAAAATGTAGGGGTTGGCTCAAGTAGGCTTGTTCTACCCAACCACCAAAATCATGTGGATAGAGGTACCCCTCATTTTGCTGCTGGATGTTTTTAGGAATATCAATCAAGTTACCCGAACGTACCGCCTCTTGTGCACTGTTGATCGCCATGTACGCCGAGTTCGACTTTGGTGAGGCACAAAGGTAGATGACGGCTTGGGCTAAGATGATCCGAGACTCAGGATAACCTATCATCTTCACCGACGTCATTGTAGACGTACATAAGGTTAAGGCTTGCGGATTAGCATTACCCACATCTTCACTCGCCAAAATGACCAAGCGTCTCGCAATAAACTCAGGTGGTTCACCACCCTCTATAAGACGGGCTAAGTAATAAATGGCGGCGTCAGCGTCAGAACCACGTATTGACTTTATCATGGCAGATGCAAGATCATAATGCACCCCAGCCTCTGAACTTCCGCCACTTTGGGCATTGGGACGGAGCGAGTGTAAGGTCTCTAGGCGAATGTTCTCTTCTAAGGCACCCGCAAACTCCAAGAGCTTTAACATCCCGCGGGCATCTCCCCCACAAGAACCCAATAGATATGCTCGTGCTTCATCATCTACCGTAAGCGAAGCCGAACCTAATGCTTTTTCTAGCAGTGTGTTTAAAGCATCAAGGGATATTGGTTTTAATTCGAAAAGAAGTGAGCGTGAACGCATTGCTGCTGTTAAAGAGAAGAATGGATTTTCGGTAGAAGCACCTATCACTAACACACTGTTCGTTTCCATAACAGGGAGTAGAACCTCTTGTTGGTTCTTAGCTAAACGGTGCACCTCATCAATGAAGATAAGTGGTTTTTGTAAGGCATTTTTGTATTGATCGAAGATCTTTCGAAGTTGTTCAACTTTGAGAGAGGTAGCATTACACTCATAAAAAGGAAGATCCATCACCTTTGCAATAACACGTGCTATCGTTGTTTTACCACATCCAGGAGGGCCGTAAAATAAACTATGTCCTAAACTTCCTGACTCACAAAGTCGTCGTAACGAGGCATTTGCATTGCAGAGGTGTTCTTGCCCTACTACACTATCAAAGGTGCTAGGTCGTAACAGCGAAGTAAAGTCTGCCATAGGTTTTACTTACGTCCATCTCTTTTATTACGGTTGTCAGGTTTTTTTCGATTGTCTGGCTTTTTGTCGCTGTGCGCCTCTTCAATCTGCTTTTCTCTTGCAGCGTCTTGTACCGTTTGAATCTTTTTCGCATCGCGATCTGCATCTAAGTACTCACGTAAGTGTACATACTCACTTCGATCTAAAAAGCGTGTCTTACCCGTAGGCAGGTTGTTAAGCTCTATCCCACCAAAGCTAAGGCGTTTCAAGTCCACCACTTCGGCATCAAAATGGGCAAAGAAACGACGGACTTCACGGTTATGACCTTCACCAATAGCGATCTTCAAGATCGAGTAGTCACCCTTATTTTTAATGATCTGATAGGCAAAAAATGGTGCAAAGTGCATTGACTTTACATTACTAAGTTCATGACCACCCGCGCTCGCGTCATCAAGATCAAGACCTTTTTTCATCCCCATCTCCATCGCTTCACTGATGGCACCTTTAATCTTTACCTTGTAAACACGCTCTAAACTAGAGGTCATCAGCAAGTTTGCCACACGAGAAGCATCCGTCAAAAGAAGTAGTCCTTCTGTCGCATAGTCAAGTCGCCCTACTGGGATGAAGTGCTTGTACTTGTTGTCAAGACTATCGTAAATAATACGACGACCACGTGGATCATTTTTAGTCACTAACTCGCCCTTAGGCTTGTTGTAAACGATGACTGTAAACTGATCACTTGGCATCACTTTTTTACCACTAACCACTACGTTAACGTGGCGTTCATCCACCTGCGTGGCTGGGTTATCTTGAAGTTCGCCATCAACATAAACGTAACCGTCTTGGATGACCTTGTCTGCTTCACGACGTGAGTACGTCGAGTAGTGTGCTATAAATTTGTTAAGTCGCATCATGCGATTCCCTTTTCTACTAGGTCGTGGAGGTGAAGCGCACCGAGAATGTTCTTCTCGTTATCTACCACCACCAAAAGCTGTATTTTGTATTTTTCTATGAGTACAAGCGCATCACTGGCTAACATGTTCTCGTCATCAATTGTCTTAGGGTTCAGCGTTGCAAAGGTTGAAGAGGGCATCTCTAACGAGAAGCTTTCATCCAAAAGTGCCCGACGTATATCGCCATCACTGATCAAACCTACGAAGTGATTTTCATCATCTCTTAAAAGTACCGTACCAATGCGACCTTCACTAATAGCAACAATCGCCTCTTTGAGTGGCGTCTGCTGATTAATGATAGGCAACTCTGTTTTACGCATAACATCAGAGACCTTGACAAACAGTTGACGTCCGAGTGAACCACCCGGATGAAAGGAAGCAAAGTCCTCTTTTTTAAAGTCTCGTGCTTTCATCAGACAGATCGCAAGGGCGTCACCAAGAGCGAGCGTTAGTGTTGTAGATGATGTTGGAGCGATGTCTAAAGGACATGCCTCTTTCTCAACTTCTACCTCTAAAACATAGTCACTAAAACTGCCCAATGTCGACTTGCGGTTACGTGTCATCCCAATAAGCGGAATATCAAAACGCTTTACGTGTGGCAAAATAGAGCTTAACTCTTCACTTTCACCACTGTAACTAATGGCTAATACAACATCATCTTGTGCGATCATTCCTAAGTCACCATGCATCGCTTCAGTGGGGTGCAAAAAGAAACTCGGCGTTCCAGTTGAGGCGAAGGTCGCTGCCATCTTGGCGCCAATAAGCCCTGATTTGCCCACACCCGTAACGATCAACTTCCCCTTACAACTAAGGATGCTCTCAACTATCTTGTCAAGATCTTCCGAGATGTTCTCAGCAGCAGAGATGAGTGTAGTAGCTTCTATAGTAAGTGTCTCTTTGACAATTGCTCTGTAATCATAGTTCATGGCGCAATTATAGCTTAAAAAATGTCTACACCTAAAAACCATGCCCTTGTGTTTGCTATAATTAGCAAGAAGGAAGAACTATGCAAAACCTTTTTACTGAAGTCAGTTCACTTGACCGACGCTGTTACCGTGAATTTGCTCTCACCGAAGATATCTTGATGGAACATGCCGCCGACGGAATGGCTGACTACATTCGTCATCACTATGCACAAAACAGACATATCTGTATCGTCGCAGGTGGGGGAAATAATGGTGCCGATGGCATCGCCTTAGCACGACTGCTACATAAAGATTTTAAGGTTTCACTCTACCTAGCCTCTACTAATCCTGCCCAGATGACCACCTTGCAACTTAAACGTGCTCAAGCACTTGGTGTTGTTTTTGTTGAAGAGCTCCCTTCTTGTGACCTACTTGTTGATGCTCTTTTTGGTAGTGGACTTAGTCGCACACTCGACGTAAAGTACCAACAACTTCTTCACACCATGAACACACTCCAAGCAGAGAAGATCGCTTGCGACATGCCCAGTGGCTTAATGCTTAATGGCAAGGTGCAATCAGTTACCTTCTGTGCCGATGTCACCCTCACTATGGGTGCTTTAAAACGCGGGATGTTTAGTGACGCAGCCAAAGAGGTCACCGGAGAGATCCATGTTTTAGACCTTGGTCTTAGTCGTAAACTTTATGAGAATGAGAGTAACTGGAAACTTTTAGAGCAAAGCGATCTGCATCTACCCCATCGTCATCAAAAAAACAGCCACAAAGGTAGTTTCGGTCACAGTGCCATTATCTGTGGAGAGAAGTCGGGCGCGGCTGTTTTAGCTGGATCTGCTGCACTTCGTTTTGGTTCAGGCCTAGTCACGCTTGTGAGTAATAACCAAGAACAGATACCTTACGAACTCATGCAGTCACATCTACTGCCAAACACGACCACTTCCCTCGCTCTAGGTATGGGACTAGGAACCGAGTTTTCCAATGAAGAGTTGAGTGCACTTTTAGACAACGATCTTCCCTTGCTTCTTGATGCTGATATCTTTGCAAACCCACTCTTCACAAGCCTACTTGAACGTAAGAACCTACTGCTTACACCTCATCCTAAAGAGTTCACCACTATTTTAAATGTCTGTGGCCTTGCGGATATCACGGTTGAGACACTCCAAGAAGAGCGTTTTAAGTATGTAGAACTTTTTTGTACCCACTACCCGAACACTACCCTGCTTCTCAAAGGGAGTAATGTCATCATTGGCCAAAACAGTAATTATTACATCAACCCTTTAGGCAGTAATATCTTGGCTAAAGGAGGTAGCGGTGATGTACTTGCTGGACTTATCACCGCCCTCTTAGCACAAGGTCGCACACCACTAGATGCTGCCATACAAGGCTCCCTTGCCCACACTACTGCTGCTATGTTCGTCAAAAAAAATAGCTATGCACTCTCTCCTACTGATCTTATTGAGGCTATTACTACCCTATGAAAAAAATCGTCATCCTTTTTAGCGGAGAGGGTTCCAACCTTCTCAACATCATCGAAACACTGCACACGAAAGAACTTATGGTGGTGGCAGCCATCACCAACCGCCCAAAAGCGGGTGGCATTGCCAAAGCCAAGTCACATCAGGTTCCTGTTGAGATCATTGACCACACCCACTTTGACGCAAGAGAAAGTTTTGATACAAAACTATTAGAGACCATTAACACGTACGCACCGGACCTTGTTGTGATGGCAGGTTTTATGCGTATTTTAACCCCTATCGTCACCGACAACATTAAAGCGATCAATGTACACCCCTCACTTTTACCACTTTTTAAAGGGGGTAACGCCATTGAAAAGAGTTTCGAGAGTAGTGAGACACGAGGGGGGATTAGTGTGCATTGGGTCAGTTCGGAACTCGATGGTGGTGAAGTGATCGCCCAGCAAGCCTTTGAGAAAAGTAGCGATGAGACCTTAGAGACTTTTACACAAAAGATCCGCCAACTTGAGCACACGCTTCTGCCTAAAGCAATCATTCAGATTCTTAAAGCAGACTAGGCCTTCTTAAAAGTAAGAGAGTTTACAGAGTGAGTATGTTATAAACGCAACAATTAATTCAATACAGACTAACTGTCTGTCTATTATCATGGAGAAAACATGGATAACATTTTAAAAATCGGAAAATATGAACTAGGTTCACGCCTTATTGTAGGAAGTGGTAAATATGACAGCTTCGAAACAACCAAAGCAGCTACACTTGCTTCTGGATCAGAGCTTATTACGGTAGCAGTACGTCGCTTGAACATCACAGATCCAAGTAAAGAGAACCTACGTGACACCTTTGCAGGCACAAACGTTAAGTTCCTTCCTAACTCAGCAGGTTGTGTCACCGCAGAAGAGGCAATCACAACTTTTCGTCTAACTCGCGAGGCAACAGGTATTGACCTTATCAAACTTGAGGTTATTGGTGATACTCAAAAAACACTTTACCCTGATGTTTTAGAGACCATTAAAGCCTGTGAGGTTCTCTCTAAAGAGGGCTTTACCATTATGGCCTACACTTCAGACGACCCTATCATGGCAAAACGTCTTGAAGATGCTGGTGCTCACGCTATTATGCCACTTGCAGCACCTATTGGTTCAGGTCTTGGTGTTCAAAACCCTTACAACATCGTCTTCGTTCGTGAAGCGGTAAACCTTCCGATTATCGTTGATGCTGGGATCGGTTGTGCTAGCGATGCGACCTATGCGATGGAACTAGGTGCTGATGGTGTCTTAACCAACACGGCTATTGCCCAAGCACAAAACCCTATGATTATGGCAGAAGCGATGAAACATGCTATCCGTGCTGGTCGTATGAGTTATCTTGCAGGACGCATCCCTAAACGTCCTTACGCTACTGCTTCTTCTCCTGTTGATGGGATGATACAGTTTTAATCCCCTTCCAAGGAGTTACTCCTTGAATCTTTCCACGCTAACACCGCACTAAATACGCTTAAAGATAGCAACTCATTTATAATTAAAGCTTATTTCATATACAATCATCCTACTATTTTTTATGGCTAGGAACATAATGCGAATATTTTTT
>JAJRVE010000105.1 GCA_024277445.1 Campylobacterales bacterium | reverse complement strand
TAAGGAGTTAATGTGAAACATATTTTATTAACAATATTTGTTCTGTTTTTCTGGGGATGTCGTGACCATATGGATGATATGGATGATGCATTAACGACAACGGTAGTTAGTTCTGTTGTCTATTATGGTGATATCAACAGTAACAGTAACAGTAACAGTGTTGTTGCTATTGATCTAGAAAATATGCAGCTTCAACGTGTTATTGCCAGTAGTGGTGTTTACCCTTATGAGGTGGCACAAGGCTTGGGAAGTGACCTCTATGTTATGAATCGAAAAGATTATAATATAGGGGTACTGAACACCAAAACTAATACAATAGATGCCCAAATAGATCTTAACTTTTATCCACGCTCTGTTGCGCTTAACGTAGATGATGTCCTTGTCTCAAGTGCTAATAAACCTAGTTCTGCTGTGGCAAGCTTAGGACTTATCTCTGACACTTATCAGGATTCTACCTATGTAACACCAAGCTCATATGGAGGTTCTAACGCGACAGGACATCCTGTTTGGATTGATAACAACTATTTTTTACTGTTAGATCGAACAGAAAACATGGTGGAGCTTTATATAAAAGGGATGTATACGCCTGTTGACAAACTTCATACCAAAAGCAGTGTGCATCATGTCATGCTTCGTGATGGTTTTTACTATGGTATTGCTGAAGGAAAACAAGGAGAACAGGATGCCAGTGCTCCTGGCGTTGTGAAGTTCACTGTTTCAGAAGGAAATATCACCCTTGTTAAAGAAAGGGTTCTGAATGACTTTATTAACGATATTAATTATCCATCAGACTTTAACAGCACGAGTTGGGGTGCACACCATGGCGCACTTCATCCTACCGAAGATTACATCTATATGGGTTCAACAGAGGGCAATGTTTTTGTGATGGATCTAGAAACCTTAACGCTTGTTGACACGTTTAAGTCAGGTAAGGGCATCGGTCATTTTCTTTTTTATAAAGATATGCTGGTCACGACCAACCATTACGATCATTTCAAATCTTTTTATGATGCCAGTGATCCAGAAAATAATACATGGATTAAAGACTTGAGTTTTTCTGAGCAAACATATACGGGTGTGACGATGCAGTCTCACACATCGCATATAGTCGATGGGAACCTCTACTTCACTTTTAACACGGACAAATCAAGTACACTTTATGAAGTGAACCTTGATACTGTTAGTATTGTTCGTTCATTACGGTTGGATGACAGATACTGCTTGATGGGCAGTCTTGTCACCACATCTACGACTACCTCTACTGGGATGTAATTACACTGTGTTTGAGAGTCACAGCGCATAGAGCTTTTTAGTTTATGAGATTTATGTTGAGTGGTTACGAGGTGATCTTTATCACCTTATCGCTGTTAGTGAGAACCGTCTCGACCATTGCTTGAAAGCGATCAGCAAAACTATCTTTGTCTTCTTGTGTCGCGTCAGGAGAGATGGCACTTTTCAAGATAGCCATGGGGTTGACGATCTTTTGTGGAGTGTAGTTTATACCGACACTCTCGTTTGTATCGAGGCGTGTAAGCCGGACATCTTCTTGAATCGATGCTTCAAAAAAGAGAAGGTCTCTTCGGTTGAACTTCCCCGTAGGTATGCCTCCAAATCCATAATCTACCGTTACTGTTTTTGTAGTAAAAATGCAACCTGTGCTGAGGACAAGATGTTTTTACTGTTATGGATACATGCAATCTGCACTTTAGTTAGCTCTGCTTTGTACTTAGCCAATTGATCGACTTTTGGCGTGATTATGGAAGTGTCTGCACCGGTCATTGTAAGATTTTTGATCTCTTTTTCTAACTGCATGACTTTTGGTTTAACTGCTTTTATGCCCCCGATTGTTGCTTTACGAACAAGAAGAAGCTTCTCTTTTTGTGTTGGTGTCAAGGCAAGTTCTTTACTCTCCCAGTTGTTTTTAATCAACATAGTCATATGCGGTAATCCGCTGTTAATTAGAAAAGGTGAACTTGTTTTGCGCTTTTTATTACCTTGTGCCTGTTTACTCTGCGGTGTGGCATTCATCTGTGAAAATTGTGGATAGTTGTCATACATCCACGTTGCCATAAGTGTTAACTCATCTTCACTCACAACACCTTTTTGTGAGGGCATCAGGCCAAAACGTTGAATACTTTTTGCATTACAGACTGCCTTAGACTGCTGTGGATCGAGCACGTAGTTACGGATAAATGTTACAGCACTCTCTTTTGTAGCGTGTTGCATTTTGACATGACGCATAATACCGTTGAGTGGAGGCGCTAAAAGTTTGGACTTGTCTTGAGGACGTACTTTGACATGGCAAACAGCACATTTGGCATCATAAAGTGTCTCAGCAGAGACCGCTGCTTGAAGTGAATATGAAGAGAGGGTAGTGAGTGTTAGTGTGAGGAGTATGTTGTTGATTTTCATGGATAGTACCTTTACATTGATAGTTGATAAGAGGTATCTTATCACTTCTATGTAAAGGCAACGTTAGCACCATCCTTTTAGATCACCTCGTTTTTAGACTCGATACGTCGATAAAGTATCGGTAGAATTAAAAGTGTTAGAAGCGTAGAACTAATCAGTCCAAAGATGACAACAATAGCGAGTGGTTTTTGTATCTCTGAACCTGGACCCGTAGCAAAGAGCATCGGGATAAGACCAAAGGCTGCGATGAGAGCCGTCATGACAACTGGACGAAGACGACGTTTGGCACCTTCCATAACAGCCTCTTTAAGTGGCATCTCTTTTACCAGTTCATTAAAGTAACTGACCATGACCACTCCGTTTAGTACGGCAATACCAAGTAGGGCGATAAAACCGACTGATGCTGGAACAGAGAGATAGTTGTGCGTCACAAAAAGACCCAAGACACCACCGGTAAGCGCAAGAGGAATTGTTACGAAAACAGCAGCTGCTTGGCGCATGGAACGGAAAGTGAAAAATAGAATCATAAAGATAACGGCAAGTGCAATAGGAATAACGACAGCAAGACGTGCCATAGTACGTTGCTGGTTTTTAAACTCACCACCATACTCAAGACGATAACCTGCCGGTAGTGTTAGCTCTTTATCGATCTGTGCTTGAACTTGAGCGACAAAGGTGTTAAGGTCAGTTCCTGTGACATTTGTCTGGATAGAGATAAATCGCTGTGCATGTTCATGCTTGATCTCTACGCTGCCAGCAACACGTTCGATCTGCGCGATGTTGGCAAGTGTGATGCGTTGTCCTGATGGCGTGGTGATGTAGATCTGCTCTAAGGGGAGGTTGTTGAGTGCATAGTCACTACGAATGAGGATGTCAAACTGCTTCATCCCCTGGTATATCTTACCACTCTCTTGACCCATAATAGCGATCTCTAAGATCTGTGCTGCTTCATCTAGGTGCATGCCGTATTTGGCAATCTGCTTTTTGTCAAAGACGACCTGATGATAGGCTACACCATCATTTTGTCGCATATAAACATCTTCACTTCCTGCGCTTTTTTTGATGATATTAGCGATCTGTAGACCCAAGTCATTAAGCGCTTCAGTCTCTTCTCCAAAAAGTTTCACGACAACATCACCACGGGCACCCGTCAACATCTCAGAGGTACGCATCTCTATGGGTTGGGTAAACCCAAACTCTATTCCTGAGATCTCATCAAGTACCTCGCGCATCTGTGCTTTTAACCACTCGGTATCGGGTGTTCTCCATTCTGACTTAGGGGCAAGGACCAAGAACGTGTCAGTGTCGTTGAGTCCCATAGGATCAAGACCGATCTCATCAGACCCACTACGGGCGATGATAGAGGTAATTTCAGGTACTTTTGCCATGAGTTGTTGCTGTATCTGTGTGTTGAGTGCGACACCTGCAGGGATATTTATGGATGGGTTGGACTCGATACCGATGACGATATTACCCTCATCCATCGTTGGCATAAAGGTCTTACCAATACGATCAAACATCACTACTGTCACAGGAATACTCAACACCAAGAAGAGGTAAATCCACTTCTCATATGCAAATGCTTTGCTTAGGGTTGGCATATAGATGTATTGTAATTTTCTAACCAACCATGTAGGTTCTTCAGAAGGATTTTTGATCAACCACTCGGCAATAACGGGAATAAGAAAGAGTGCAAAAATGATGGAAGCCCCCAAACTAAAGACAATACTCAAGGCGACTGGTGCAAAGAGTTTGCCTTCAAGTCCCTCAAGCATCAACAGTGGAGTAAAGATCGTAATGATGATTACAACGCCGGAGACCACTGGCATGCTCACCTCTTTGGCCGCGAGGTAGACGATACGAGTGCGGGTATCATGCTTGTACTGTGGGTGCGCAAGTCTGGCAACAATATTTTCAACCATGACGACGGCAGAGTCAACAATCATACCGATAGCGATAGCAAGTCCACCGAGGCTCATAAGGTTGGCGCTGATCCCAAAAAACTTCATCAAGATAAAGGTACTCAAGATGGCCATGGGGAGGATGATGGCTACGGTGAGTGCAGAGATGAAGTCACCTAGCATCAGTAAAAGAACGATGATGATGAGAACGACCGCTTCCATAAGGGCTGTCTGAACGGTACTTACTGCTTTGCCTACCAAGTCACTTCGATCATAAAAGATAGAAAGGTGTGTTCCTTCAGGGAGGTTCTTTTGGAGTTCAGCAAGTTTGGTTTTAACAGCTTTGAGTGTTTGAGAGGAGTCTGCTCCTTTGAGTCCAAGGACTAAGCCCTCTACTGCTTCACCTTGACCATCTTTGGTCACATAGCCATAACGGGTGATAGCCCCTGTTGAGATCTGCGCCACATCACGCATATAGATGGTACTACTACCACGCTGTGCAACAACAAGGTTCTCAAGTGAGGCGATGTTGGTGAGTTTACCGACTACACGTACGATGAGTGCTTCGTCACCACGGGCGATGCGACCTGCTCCGTAGTTGGCGTTGTTACGCTGAAGGATCTCTTGCAGATCGGCAATAGGGATTCCAAACATCGCTAACTTGGAAAAGTCTGGTTTGACGATAAAGCTTTTAACCTCACCACCAAGTGCATTGACATCTGCAACGCCTGCTACACTACGAATTGCCGGACGGATTACCCAGTCAAGTAGTGTACGTTTTTCCATCAGGCTCATGGTGTCAGACTCTATGGTAAACATCAAGATCTCACCCAGTGGCGTGGTGATCGGTGCGATACCACCATCAATGTTTTCAGGTAAATTCGCCTTGATACTGCTAAAACGTTGGTACACACGATCCCGCGCCCAGTAGAGGTCAGTGCCCTCTTCAAAGTCGATGGTGATGTCTGCAAGCGCGTACTTAGAGATAGAACGAACCATACTCTGATGGGGGATTCCTTTCATTTCAAGCTCGATAGGAATGGTGATCTGCTGTTCAACTTCTGCAGGTGTCATACCCGGCGCTTTAATGATGATCTTTACCTGTGTTGAGGAGACATCAGGGAAGGCGTCAATGACCAATTTGCTGTAAGAGAGCACGCCATAGATAGCAATAGCAAGTGCGATTAGGATGACAATATAGCGCTGTGAAAGTACCGTGCGTAAAAGAGAGTCTATCATTCTTCTTCTCCTTCAGCAGCACTTTTAAGTGCTAAGACAGAGGAGATGGCAACCCGATCGTTTTGGGAGAGTTGTGCTGTGATAAAGTTCTTACCTTCAAGTTGCGCCAAGAGTGTCACAGGCACAAGACGATATCCTTCTTTTTCGGCCACAAAGATGACATAACCATTGTCCATCGGTACGATAGCAGAGGCCGGAACACTCCATGCTGACTGTTTTTTGTAGAGGGTTACATTCATACTAGCACCCCCTTGTTTGTTACATCCTTTGTCTTCATGAAGATCCATAGAACGTGTTTGGGAGATGGTGTTGATCTCAGGCGACAAGGCGATGATCGTAAAGGTGTTCTCCTTTGAGTAGAGCTTATCACCGGGCTTTAACGAGGAGGTACGTTGCCATGGCATATCGATCTCAAAGTGACATTCACTGGTGTTGACGAGCTTTGCGAGGGTGTCTCCTTGATGTACAAAACTTCCCATCTGTACTTCAATATTACTTACGGTTGCATCTTCAGCGGCTGTGATACGCAAGATAGGGTACGCTTTATACTGTTTCGTGACCTTGTTGAGCTGTGAACGAGAGAGACCATAGGCTTGAAGCAGACTCTTTTTAAAGCCGATGGATGTTTTCAACTTTTCATATTGGTTTTTGGCTTCCGTATAGCGTTTTGATGCCACGACCCCTTTTTTAGCGAGTGGTTCAAGGCGTTTGACCTCTTTTTGGTAAAACTCAAACTCCAAGAGTGTGGCGATGTAGTCTGACTGTAAGTCCAGTAGTTTGGGGCTTTTGAGTACAAACAATCTGTCCCCTTTTTTGACTGTTTTATAAGGCTTAACCGCGATGTCAGTGATAAAACCATCAACATGAGCACTGATGGTAAAGCGGTGAGCTGAGGGATAAGAGTAGCTGCCCAAATAGTTTCCCATAGGTACTTTTTCAACTTTTTGTGCAGAAGCAAGTGCGACCTTGAGTGAGCCTGCCTGAATGAGGTTGGCAGCGTTGAGAGAGAGGGTGAGGAGGCTTAGTGCGATAAAATAGTGTTTCATTTCATATCCTTTTGTGGGTCTATGCCCAATGCTTGGTATAGTTTTGCTTGAGAGACAAGTGCTTTAGCATGGGTGTCAATACCCTCTAAAAGTAGGTCGAAAAGCATAGTTTGACTGTTGATGTACTCAAGGTAGCTACCTTCTGAACCCATAAATCGTTCAAGTAGTAAGACACTAGTTTCATAGGCTTTAGGGATGAGAATGTCATTGAGACGTTTGAAGCTCTCTTGACGTATCTCTTGGGTCGTTTTATAGGTACGAATCTGTGATTGGAGTCGTTTAGTGGCAAAGAGCATCTTCTCTTGAGCTGAGAGTTTGGCTTGGATGGCCGCTTCACGTTGACTCTCACGTCTACTTCCTTTTGTCAAAGGTATCTGCATAAAAACAAGACCTCGAGAGGTGTCGATCTCATTATCATACCCTACACCTATTGTCACTTCTTGAATAGTTGCTGAGCGAAAGTGTTGCAGTGCAGATGAGGTAAGGATATCGCTTTGCAGGGATTGATACAGAAGTGACTCTTGCTCAGGGTCACGAATCATTGGAATATCAAAAGGGAGGTCTTGACAGAGTGGTTCTTCCTCTTGAGCGCTATAGAGCATTAACATCTGTAGTGCCTCATAGTAACGACTGTTGAAGTCACGGATACGGAGCTGAAGCTGCTGGACAACAAGTTCACTGCGAAGTAATGCACTTCGGTCAAACTCGCCACCTGCTACCCCCGCTTCTATAAGTTTTGTTAGTTCAATATTACGTTCTTTGGCATCATTAAGAAGTCCAGCTTTTTCTTGAAAGGTACAGGCGTTGATATAGTGCTCATAGACGATGGCTTTGAGTTGGTTGGTCTGGAGCTCTTTTCTCTTTTCAGCTGATATTTTGAGCGCATCAGTGTAGTCATCATTGCCACCAAAAAGAATCTGTTTTTGCAGCGAGACATGAAACTCAACGGCACTGTCATTGCTGTTTTTGATATCAGCATAATCAAGTTCACCATTAAGAAGGAAGCCTTCAGATTGAAGTTGCGATTGTTGAGAAGCCATCTCCGCACCGATCTGGGCATGGATAGACTTAAGCGTATTGGTGGAAGCTACGTTATCAAGGTAGGAGGTTAAGGGAAGTGACCCTGCCTGCAACCCAAGGAGTGTAGCAAAAAGAACAGTTAATAGTTTCATAGATAACCTTTTAAATATACACCTTTACAGATGTAGTAATTTCAGTATGACTGAGATGAATGTAAAAAGGTTTAGACGAGTGGTGGACGTTGGAGGACGGAGAGGGTGGTGGAGTAGAGTCTGGTTTGGATGTAGAGGGGTTGCGATGTTGCTAAAATGGATGAGAGTAGCAGTGTTTGTGTATTGGGAACATCCAACAGCATATGAATATGGTGATGGATTTCAGAAGGTAGATCTAAAACAAGCTTACCTTGTTCTGCGTAACAGAGCTCATACTGAGTATCTGCATCCACATCAACTATGACATAATCATGGAAGATAAAAAAGGTAAAAGCAAACAGTAATACCGATAGTATTTTGACTTTAGCTGTTTTCATATGAACGATATTTTAGCAGAATATTCATTAGGTATGAAGTATTGTGCTATCAGTTGTTGTAATTTCATCATGAGAAGTGCGCTTAGATTATATGCTCATCGGCTGTTTTAATAGAGATGACCTTTTTATCTTCGATCTTTAAGACTCTGTCACATAGTGGTAGCATCGCTTCATCATGGGTGACCATGATAACGGCTACATCTTGTTCGATGGCAATACGCTTGAGCATTTTAACGACATCTGTAGAGCGGTCCATGTCAAGGGCAGCGGTGGGTTCATCGGCAAGGATAATCTCGGGGCTGTTGGCTAAGGCTCTCGCGATAGCGACGCGTTGGTTCTGTCCTCCTGAGAGCTGTGAAGGCATAGCGTGTGCCTTGTCACCTATGTCAAAATACTCCAGTATCTCCATCGCTTTGGCTTCGGATGCCTCTTTGGTGAGACCATTGGTTTGTGGTAGTAGGGTGACATTTTCGATGACATTTAAAAAGGGGATGAGGTAGTGGGCTTGAAAGATAAAGCCGATCTTTTCACGACGAATACTACGGGTGTCTTTGGCTAACCACTGGCCATCATAGACTTTCTCATCACCAAGATAGATCTGACCCGAAGTGGGTTCCATAACACAGCCTATCATCATCAAAAGGGTTGTTTTACCTGCACCACTTGGCGCAACAAGGGCGACAAGCTCTCCTTTGTCAACACTAAACGACGCCCCATTAATAACATCAACAAAGTTCTCTCCCTTACCAAAGCTCTTGACGAGGTTCTCCACACGAATACTCTGTTTTTTCATCTTAACCTCCTATGGCCGCTGCAGGATCAGCATGGATGACTTTACGTACACCGATAAACGAAGCGAAGATAGAAGCGATGATGACAACAGCGAAGAGTGCTAAGGCATCAGGTGTTTCTAAAACAACACGTTTTGGGAAGTTTCCGGCGATAAGATGTGAGAAGCCATTACCGAAGATAAAGGCTAAGACACCGAGCAAAAGTGTCTCTTGGACGATCATCTTGATAATGAGCGTGTTGGGGATACCGATAAGCTTCATGATCGAGATCTCTTTCATCTTCTCTAAGGTCATAGTGTAGATGATGAGTGCGATAATAATGGTCGAGACCAGTACCAAGATGGCAGTAAACATACCGATCTGTTTTGAGGCCTTTTCGATGAGGTTTTTCGTCAAGATGGTATGCTCTTGCGCGCGGGTGAAAACAGCCAAGTGCTTCCAGCGTTTGATGTTCTTAGCGACTTCATCCACATCGAAGCCGGGTTTGAGTGTTGCGATGATGGCGTTGACCATTTTGGTGTCACCACCTCCACTGATGCCCCGTGCTCTATCGTTGCGTATACGGGCGTTGGAGTAGAGAAACTGCAGACGTTGGGCATCTTTAAGCGAGACATAGACAAGCAGGTCTCCGCCCGAAGCGACCGTCCCTTTGGTAATGCCGACAACATGATAGTTGTCATGCCCTAAGGTAATGGTATCGCCGAGTTTAAAACCTGTTTTGAGTGAGACGACGATCTGAAAGTGATCTTTTGTGAGTCCATGTCCTGCAATAAGACGCTTTTTATTGATAGCATTGATATCGCCAAAAGGGTCAAACCCTACCGCAACAACACGTACTGGTTTTGTAGCTGCGGGAAGTTGGAGGTTTTGAAAGGTAAGTGCTGCTGTTTTGTCAACACCGTCGATGCTTCTGAGGGTGTTTTTGAGGTCTTCATGGACTCTAGATGCTTCGGCAAAGGGTCCGAGGGTGTTCTCTTGAACTATCCATAGATCGGCATTAAGGTCTTGGAGCAGTATCTCTGCATCGACCATCATACCACGATAAACACCGATCATAATCAAGACAATACCAAGTAGCATCCCCACACCCATAGCCGTAACAATAAACTTACCAAGGGTATGTTGGATATCTTTTTGTGCAAGGTTGATCATTAGTGAATCCTCATCCCCTCTTTAAGCGGCTTTTTACTGCTCTCTGGACGAATGATCTGCACCTCTTTTGTTATACCTTCTATCGCTGCTTCTTGATCGCTTTTAGCGATCACCTCTACTGCTTGAAAATGGGCTTTGGTATCTTGCAGCAGCCAGAGTCCTTGTTTATCATCGTATCTTGCTAACAGTGGTAAAGGTACTTTTAGCACATCCTCATAGCTTTTTGTAGCGATGGTGACTTCGGCCTGTTCGTTGATGTAAAAAGGAACAGGTAGTGTCTCAAAGGCGACATTGATCTCTCTCTCCTGAGTAACGGCGTCACTTACGGCTGCAATACGTTTGACGACACCGTTTAAGCGCTTGTTGTTTTGTGAGCGCAAGACGATCTGAGCAGACTGCCCCACACGAACATCACCACTGATGCGCTCATCAATATAGCTCTTAACCCAAACTGTTTTAGGGTCAACGATCTCAAAAACACTCTGTGAAGGAAGAACGGTCTGCGCTACTTCAGCCTTACGTGCGATGACATAACCATCGACAGGGGAATAAACCTTGAGACGAGAAAGCTTGACAGCCAGTGCTTCGTGTTGTTTCTGGGCACGGGAGATCTCTGCTTTTGAGGAAGCGATGTGCGCCTTAGTCGAGGCGATCTGAGCATCAATACTCTGTAAGTCTGCTTGCGCCTTGTCATATTCTGCCTGCGAAGCGTAGCCCTGTTTTTGGAGTTTTTTGTAACGCTCGAAGGTCATGAGTGCCAAGCGACGTTGTGCTTGGAGACTTTCGATCTCTTTTTGAGAAGCACGTGACTCAAGGCGTGCCTTTTTTTGAGCGATCTTGGCCTCTTGTAAGAGCAGGGGCATATCTACCGGATCGATGGTGATGAGAAGATCGCCTTTTTTGACCCATTCGCCTTCATCACTCAAAAGTGAGAGGATCTTGCCACCGGTTTGTGCACCTATTTTATAGGTATCTTTGGCACTGACATTACCAATACCAAAAACAGTGACCTTGAGTGTGCCGACCGTTGGTTTCACGATGTCAAAGCTTGTTTTAGGGATATAGACTTTACTGTAAAATACAAATCCGCCAAGAGCGATGATAAGAAGTGCTATAAGGTATTTGATCCATGTTTTCATTGTGTTTTTCCTGTTAAATAATCAATACGGTTAAGTGCCATACTACGGCTATACCACGCTTCTAGCAACCCCAACTCTGCATTTAAGGCGATGGCGTTGGCATCAAGGACTTCAATATAGGTCGAGATTCCCTCTTTGTAACGTGCTTGGAGTACATTTTGTGTCTCTTTCGCTGCATCGAGCTGCGCTTTTTTAGCGGTGATGGTGTTCTCATAACGCTTCAAGTCCACCAAGAGTGACTGTAACTCCTCTTTAAAGGCTAAGACTTTTGCATTGAACTGCTCTTGGGCGATCTGCTCTCCTATCTTAGCCTGTTGGGCGGTGGCACTGGTGCGCCCACCACTGTAAAGTGGTACGGTCAGGGTAAGACCTACGGTTTTGGCATCATAACTGTTAAGGGTGTCAAAATGGGTGTAGGCTGCATAGGCATCGATGGAACCAAAATGCGCAGAGAAAGCAGCATCATAAAGACGGGCATTTTTTTGAATGTTTTTAGTATAGAGTTTGACCTCTGGGTTGTTGCCAAGCATCGCTTCGTTGAGCTGGGTCAAGTCGGGAGG
>JAJRVE010000104.1 GCA_024277445.1 Campylobacterales bacterium | reverse complement strand
GTGTCGCGAAGATCAGGTTATCATTCGTGTCTTTACTAAGATCGATAAACTTAACCAAAAAGAGCAGGGCAAACTATTGCGTGATCATCCTGGTGCTATTTTGATCTCCAGGTCCAAGAAAAAAGGGACCAACAAACTTGTAGCCATTATTCATGACATCTTAAACCAAGATAGAGAAGATGAGCATGACGCTTAGTTTTCGTAAGGCGACACTTCATGACATTGCAGCGATGCAAGTCTTAGTGGAACCAGAGGTTATCAGTGGTGTCATCTTAAAACGTGATAGCGATGAAGTTGCAACCAACATTCGCTCGTATCAACTCGCTTTTCAAGACAAAACCTTAGTTGGCTTTTGCGCACTACACATCCACACTACAACCTTAGCCGAGGTACGTTCACTAATCGTTGCTGATAGCGTCAGAGGAAGTGGTGTAGGTTCACAACTCATTAGACTTGCGCTCCAAGAGGCAAAAGAGTTAGGGCTAAAAGAGGTACTCTCACTTACGTACCAACAGGCATTTTTTGAGCGTCTTGCGTTCAAAGAGATCCCAAAAGAGTCCCTACCAGAGCACAAGATCCGGGCAGACTGTATTAACTGTAAACACTTTCCGGTATGCAACGAAGTATCACTTATCCATTCTATATAAAAGCGATTACGCTTTTTCTTTTGTACCTTGTGTACGAGAGCCTTAGTACCATCTACCTTTTTTTACCTCCTCTTTTTGGTATCGTGTTTTTTTACTTTATTCGCGCCTTGGACAAACAGAACATTGGCTTGCTATTACTTGTTGTTGCCCTCTCTTTAGTGTATGAAGCAGACAAGGGCTACCTAATGTTAAGCTCCTTAGTCTACTTCTCTTTTGTCTATAAGTTCATCAACCCTAAGCTTGAACAACTCATAGAGTGTCGTCGCTGCCTTGATCTTATCTATATCACGATGGCCTATGTCGGCTACTGGCTCTTCTCACTTCTTTTAGAGCAGATGTTTGTACTTGAGTTTTCGACCATTGATTGGCATGTACTATGGTATATCATCTTTGAGTTTTTAGTGGTGGGACTATTATGAGAATACGTATACTCATCGCCTTCTTTGTTGTCATCTGGTTATCACTGCTTATTCGGGTCTTTTACCTCTCAGTACAGTCAAACACCTACTATGCAAAGCTTTCGTCCCGTAACACGATTAAAACGGAGCTTATAGCGCCCATACGTGGTGAGATACATGACAGAAACAACCTACCTATCGCGATAAACAAGCTCGGTTTCTCCATCAAACTCCAGCCACACCTCAAGAAAAAAGGTGAGAACAACGAGCTTAACACAACCATAAAACTTTTAGTTAGCTATCTACCTGAACTTAACGCGACAAAGGTTTATAAACGCTACATACGTAGTGATTCCTACTACAACCACAATGATATCCGTGTCGCTGACTTCATCCCCTATGAGAAGATCATGCCGGTCTATTCACCCTTACAGCTCAATGACCATATACATGTTATTCCTGCACCTAAGCGTTTTTACCCTTATGCTGATTTGGCCGCACATGTTATTGGTTATGTGGCAAGAGCCAACAAGAAAGACGTTGCGCATGATGAACTAGCCAAACTGATCGGTTCAACGGGTAAAAGTGGTGTTGAAAAGTTTTACAACACTTACCTTGAAGGTCTTGCAGGAGAGCGTAAGGTCAAAGTGAGTGCCCAAAACGAAGTGATCGAAGAGATAAGCCACTCCAAGGCTATAGAGAGTCGTGACTTGACCCTTACCTTAGATATGGAGCTTCAGACCTTTGTTAGTGAGCAGTTTAAGGCGCGAGCGGGTGCCGTTATCGTTATGGGCATTGATGGTGAGATCTTAGCCGCAGGAAGTTTCCCAGAGTATGATCTTAACTCCTTTGTTTCGGGGATCACTTCTAAAAAGTGGAAAGCACTTATAGAGAGTATTGATACCCCTTTTACTAACAAACTCATCAATGGACTATACCCACCAGGTTCTACCATCAAAACAGGCTTAGGACTGGTCTACTTAAGCTCTGGCATCTCTCAATGGTGGAACGTCAACTGTAAGGGAACCATGAAGCTTGGTAAACGCAACTTTCGTTGTTGGAAGCATAGTGGACATGGTGTAACCGATATCCGTAAAGCCATCCGTGAGAGTTGTGATGACTACTTCTATAAAGGAAGTTTAAAAGTCGGTATTGCTGACATGAGTTTTGGACTTAAACAGTTTGGATTAGGAAGTAAGACGGGAGTAGACCTACCTAACGAGTTCATCGGCACGGTACCTAGTCGTGAATGGAAACGTAGACGTTTTAACCAACCTTGGTACATCGGAGAGACACTTAACAGCTCTATTGGTCAAGGTGACTTTCTGACAACACCGCTACAAATAGCGCAGTTTACAGCCCTAATGGCCACGGGGAAGCTAGTGACACCGCATTTAGCTAAGCGTATAGGCGATGAGGATTACGTCCCTGAATATCGTGATGTCTTAACACCCGAACAACACCGTAAACTGCCTATCATCCAACAAGCGATGCGTCAGGTCTGTCAACACTCTAAAGGTACAGCAGTACACTTTATGCATGCTAAGATACCTGTTGCAGGTAAGACCGGAACCGCACAGGTCATCGGTATCTCCCAAGAGATCAAACAACGTATTAATGAAAGAGACATGCGTTACTACACCCGTTCACATGCCTGGTTTACTACCTATGCGCCAGCACGTCATCCACAATACATCGTCACCGTCTTAGTAGAACATGGTGGGCATGGTGGCGCGGCAGCAGGTGATATGGTCTCAAATATTTATAACAAGATGATAGAGTTAGGGTATATTAAGAAGTAGGGCGCACATGGATTATGTGCACCGGTAGGTGGTTATTTCTTGAGGTGGTAGTGCTTTTCGTTTAGGTACGTTGCCACATCATGTGTATCTTCATCAAACCAACCTGCATCTGTGTTAAGTTGGCACCCTTGAACACGTCCCTCTAACTGATGAAAGTTTTTCACCTTCTTTGAGTTATCAAAATCTTCAGCATTATGACACTCCATACACTTTGCCTCGTCAAAAAGCTCTTTTCCCTCTTCAGCACCGGCGAAAGCTGCTGTTGAGAAGAGTAGGGCTGCTAACAACATACTTGCTTTAGTAATTTTAATCATGACAATATCCTTATCTTTTTTGGTGAGATAGTATACCATGTAAAAGTGAAGAAAAAAACCCATCTAGTGATGGGATAAAGAGGAAGCAGTAGGCTTAGACAGCAATTACGGCGTTATGAATAAAAAGAGCAAGTATCATCAGTAAAAAGACGGCACCTGCTTTGTTATAAAGTTTGTTGGCTAGCACTAAAAAGAGGGCAATAGACGCTGCGATCATAATATAGATGTCAAATGATGAAGCACCCTCCATACTAAGCGGTTGGATCAGTGAAGCACCACCAAAGACCATAGAGAAGTTAGCAACATTTGAGCCGATGATATTACCAACACTCATGTCAGCATTACCTTTTTTTATGGCAACTAGGGAGACGACAAGCTCAGGTAGAGAGGTACCGAGTGCGATCAGGAAGAGACCAATGATCCATTCACTCACCTCAAACATACGCGCGATGTTACTACCACTCTCAACTACATAGTTTGCACCGACAATGGTTAAGACAAAACCAGCGCCCAGCATCAAGACACTTTT
>JAJRVE010000103.1 GCA_024277445.1 Campylobacterales bacterium | reverse complement strand
GGCGCAACAGAGAGAAAAGTTCGGACAATCACGGATTAAAGGCGAGGGAACACCACATTACAAAATAATAAACTAAAGACATTAACGAACTTATGGATTTACCCGAGGGCATTTCCTTTGGTCCCTGTCTTCGCAGGAGTGACGGTTCCTATATTATTGAGAACGAATGAAGTAAACTACTCAAAAAAATCAAAAGTGTAATAAGCTTACTTGGCTAAAATAACAAGACTATTTTAGAAGGCTTTTTATGTCTAAGACCATAACCATCATCGATACATTCGGCTTCTTCTTTCGAAGCTTTTATGCACTACCACCACTTACCAACAAGAACGGCTTTCCCACAGGGCTTTTAACAGGTTTCACACACCTTGTTGAACGTCTGGAAAAAGACCATGCAACAGACTACTTGGTCTTTGCATTGGACTCTAAAGGGCCTACCTTTCGTAATGAAATAGACCCGAACTATAAGGCAAACCGTTCGGCTCCTCCTGAAGAGTTGTCGATGCAACTTCCTATTGCCATAGAGTGGATCAAGAAGATGGGCTTTCACTCTATTGCTATGCCAGGTTTTGAGGCGGATGATGTAATTGCTTCGTTGACGATAGAGGCGAAGAAAAAAGGCTTTAAGGTCAAGGTTGTTTCTCATGACAAAGACCTTTATCAACTTATCGATGACAACAAGGTGGTCTTACTCGACGCCATTAAACGTAAAGAGATCAACGAAGAGGAATGCTTCGATAAGTATGGCATCCATCCTTGTCAGTTTACGGACTATCAAGCCATCTTAGGTGACAGCGCCGATAATGTTCCGGGTGTTAAGGGCATAGGGAAGGTGGGTGCGCAGAAGCTACTTAGCCAGTATGAGACGCTTAAAAATGTGTATGCACACATTGATGAGATAAAGCCTCCTGGTATGCAGAAAAAGCTACGTGAGTTTGAAAAAGATGCTTGGATGTCTCACCAGTTGGTGACGCTTCGTACGGACATCTTAGAAGGCATTGACTTTACGCCGTTTGCACTCCCTAAAGAGAACCCATTTCTTTCCATTTATGATGAGTTGGTGGAGTATGAGATGAATGGTATCTTGCGGGTGCTTCATGCTAAAAAGTTAGTTGACCCAGCAACACGTCCAAGCTCAAGCAGTGCTAAACCTAAAACGGCAGATGAGGTGATGGCGGCGATGGAGCCGAAGACCTTGGAGTTGACAACGAAATTAGTCACTGATGAAAAAGAGTTAGATACCTTGTTGAGAGACTTGAAGCCAGAAGATATAGTCGCTTTTGATACCGAGACGACAGGACTGGAGCATGCTAAAGACCATATGGTTGGCTTTAGTTTTGCCTTGAATGAAGAGATCGCTTACTATGTACCTGTTGCGCACTTTTACTTGGGTGTGCCTGATCAAGTATCTAAAGAAGCAGCTCAAAAAGCACTTCGTAAGATATTTGCAGCGAAAGTTATTGGTCATAATATAAAGTTTGACATGCATTTTGTGGCAGATTATTTGGGTGTTGAGAGCCTTAATATCTATGGTGATAGTATTGTGTTGGGTTGGTTAGTTAACCCTGAGAGTAAACTCTCGCTTGATCACTTGGCCAGTGTATGGTTAGATCACACCATGATCAGTTTTAAAGACACCGTGAAAAAAGGAGAAACCTTTGCCTCTGTGGAGCTTGAAGATGCTACCAAATATGCAGCAGAAGATGCGCTCATTACCTTGAAACTTTACAACATGTTATTAGAGAAGCTTAAACTTCAGAGTGCTGAACATCTCATCGAACTGGCACATACTCTTGAGTTTCCGTTTATCACAACCTTGATGGAGATGGAGCGTAACGGTATAGCGAGTGATGCTAAAAGTCTGGAAAGTTTTAAAGAAGAAGCCAAGAGTAAGCTAGCTGAGTTGACTAAAAACATTTACGAAGCAGCCGGTGGTGAGTTTAACATTAACTCGCCTAAGCAGTTGGGTGACATCTTGTTTGACAAGCTGGAGCTTCCTTATGGTAAGAAACGTAGTACGGACATCAAGGTACTTAACTCCCTGCTAGGTTCACATCCTATCATCGAGTATATCATGCAGTACCGTGAGATGTTTAAACTCTACTCGACTTACATAGAGCCACTCTTAGAGTTAAACAAGCAGAGCGAAGATGGACGTATCCATACCTCTTTTGTACAGACACGAACGGCTACCGGGCGTTTAAGTTCGGTTAATCCTAACTTGCAAAACATCCCGACACGTTCAGAACTTGGAGCACGTATACGGGGTGCTTTTGTGGCGCCAGAGGGTAAACTGCTCATAGGTATAGACTACTCACAGATAGAACTACGTCTTCTGGCACATTTTTCAGAAGACAGTGTTTTGGTCGCTGCCTTTAATGATGACAAAGACATCCACATGCAGACGGCGATTGTTCTCTTTGGTGAGGAAGAGGCCGCTAGTAAACGTAGTATCGCTAAGACGGTCAACTTTGGACTTCTCTATGGCATGGGACCGAAAAAACTCTCAGACACCTTGGGCATTACGACGAAAGAGGCTAAAAGTATTATAGAGAAGTACTTTGAGAGCTTTCCGACGGTGAAGCAGTACTTTGCTTCTATTGTTGAGCGTTCTAAGGAAGAGGGTTATGTTGAGACACTGTTGCGACGACGTCGCTACTTTGATTATGCGAGTGCGGTGCCGATGATGAAAGCAGCCTATGAGCGTGAAGCGGTAAACACAGTGTTTCAGGGTTCGGCAGCAGACCTCATAAAGATGAGTATGAATAAGATAGCAACTGTGATAAAAACGAGACAACTCCCCGTTAAGATGATGTTGCAGATCCATGATGAACTGATCTTTGAAGTCAACGAAGCAGATGCAGAGGCGATGGCAGAAGAGTTTAAAGCCATTATGGAAAGTATTAGTGAACTGAAGATACCGCTAAAGACCTCGGTTAACATCGGGAAACATTGGGGTGAGCTGAAGTAATACACTAAATACCCCTAGTTTATGGGGTATTGCTTAACTTTTAGTTAATCAACTTGCTATAAAATGGCAAGCTCAATACACGAATGTCTCTAAGGTGGCTAAATTCAGCCTCTTTAGAGATATTTACAAGGAACAAAATGAAAAAGATCTTAGATTTTATGGGCTCAATGAAGATGATGGCAGTGTTAATGCTAATCTTCGCGGTAGCTAGTGGTTACGCCACATTTATAGAGAACGACTACGGGACGATGACAGCGCAGGCTGTGGTCTATAAAGCGCGTTGGTTTGAAGTGTTATTGGTGGTACTGACGATTAACCTGATGATCAATATTGTTCGTTTTAAGATGATCCAGAAGAAAAAGTTTCTGATCTTACTCTTTCACGTTTCGTTTATTGTAATCTTAATTGGTGCAGCTGTCACACGTTACTATGGTTTTGAAGGGATGATGCATATCCGTGAGGGACAGAGTTCTAACCTCATAACCTCGTCAGATACCTATCTTAAAGCGGTGTTTACCGATGAAAACGGTAAAAAAAGTCAGTACAAAAAACAGTTTTTAATGTCGAAGATGAGTCATAATAGTTTTAGTACCAATGTTAGCCTAGCAAATGGCGAAGCCGTTGATGTTGAACTAACAGAGTATATCATCAGTGCAACAAACTCTATTGTCGAAGATCCTGAAGGTGAAGCTATCATTAACATGATGGTTACTAGTGGGCGTTCAGGTGAACCTGTACAGCTAAAAGCGGGTTCATTTTATGAGACAAGTTCGGTTGTTCTAGACTTTGGTTCAAACAAGACTTTTGACAAGCCAACGGTTAGCTTTTTTGTAGAAGATGGTCAACTCTATATGAACCACCCGATGGATCTTGGCTATCTGCACATGGATGACCAAAGCCGTGGTGAGACCAATGCCTCTACTCATTCTGAAGCAACGCAGCGCACACTCTTTAGTGCAGGGGAGACAAACTTTGTTGTTCGTGACTTTTACGCACATGCGAAGGAAGTTATGGTTGCAGGTGCTACGAAGTCCGGTCCTATGATGCGTGCAAGTAAACGTGATGGACTGCGTTTTAACATTACGTATAAGGGTGAGACAAAAGAGGTTGTAGTCTTAGGTCAAAAGGGTGTCATAGGAGAAGCAACACATGTTGACTTTAATGGCATGCATATTGATCTTACCTATGGTGCTGAGTATATCAAACTACCATTCTCCATCGAACTTGTTAAGTTTGACTTAGAGCGTTACCCTGGTTCAAACTCGCCTGCATCATATGCTAGTGATGTTATCTTGATAGATAGTGAAGAAGGGATTCATGAGCCATTTAGAATCTACATGAACCATGTTCTTGATCACCGTGGCTACCGTTTTTTTCAGTCATCGTATGACCAAGATGAACGTGGAACGGTACTCTCTGTCAACAATGACCCCGGAACCTTACCTACGTATATAGGATACCTTATGCTAACGATCGGAATCTTTGGTTCACTCTTTATGAAGGGGCGTTTTGCCCGTCTTATGAAAGTGGCACGTGACGCAAGTGAAGCACAAAAAGTTGTTG
>JAJRVE010000102.1 GCA_024277445.1 Campylobacterales bacterium | reverse complement strand
ATCTTGATCTGGCCACCATCTTTACCTGCATTTGCAGGAGAGTCAGCCATAAACTTAGGATCGTTCATGTTACGTGCGACTGGTTGAGAATCAACCTTACCATCACTAACACCATTTGGAATCGTTACAGCATTTTTCAGCTTCCAACGACCACCGTGGTGTGAACAAGCAAGTGTTCCTGGAAGAACACCCTCAGTTGGTACAGCCATCGCTACAAAATAACCACTTTCAAGGCCAGAGACCGAGTCAGTAATACGTACACGAATCGCGTCACCACGTTTGAAACCTTGACGCTTAGCATCTGGAGTTGAGATCCAGATAGGGTCGTGGTTTTGTGAGATCTCCATAAGGTGCTTAGAGTTCGCAGAACGTGTATGAATGTTGTATGGAAGACGGAATACCGTGTTCAATGCATACGAGTTCTCTTCGGTCATGTAAGAGTGGTTTACATGTGAAACAATGTGTACCATCTCTTTTTTCTCTTCTTCATTACGTGGATAGAAAGGAACCGCATACTCTGGCCATTTCCACTCATCAGAAGCGAACCACTCTGAGAAGAAGTCAAGTTTCTTGTCTAATGTCGCGAAACCTTCCATCTTAACACCATCAGTCTCAATACCGATAGGCTTACGTCCATCTGGGTACTTCCAACCTGTGTGGTGATCTTTAACACTCATAACACCTGTACGCTTGTCAGTAGTAACTTCTGACTTTTTGTAGTGGTGACCATGAGCTACATAGCTATCGCCCTCTTCTTTGATAACACGCTCTTGTGCAGAGTAAATGTTGTTCTCTTCCATCCATGCACCATGATCTCTCATGTATGAATAAACTGGGAACTCTTCGTCTTTATAACGAGGATCAGAAGTAGCAGTAGATTTTAGGTTTGGCAAGTTGTCACCAAAGGCTGCGTCATACCACTCAGCAATTGTAACTGGCTTACCTGGGTTCTTTTTAGATTCCCACATTTTCTTGATACCAAGAGAACCATCTTTATCGATGTAGTTAACACCCATATCGAACCAGAACTCATTCTCTTCCCAAACTTCACCAAGACCCGCTTTAATGTGGGCCTCAAGTGTAGCACGGTTAGGGTTTTTAGGCTTCCAACCCGCTTTCTCAAGAGCAACACGCATAACTGGCTGACGGAACGAAGTCCAACGCGCAGGCATAGTTGCTTCAGAGTGCTGATCGTGACGCTCACCAGCAAGACCAACTGGAAGAACGTAATCTACGTGCCAGTTTGTCTCAGACCAAGTTGGAGAAAGGTTGAACGTAAGTTCCATCTTGCTCTCATCTTTAAGCGCTTCCAACCAACGGAAACCATCTGGATTAATCCAAACAGGGTTGTACATACGTGGGATCCAAACAGAAAGCTTAGTAGGAACGTTAAGTCCCTTAGCCTGCCATTTCTTCTGCCACTCAGTATCGGTTAGAAGGTGTGGTAACAAGTATGACATCTCATAAGTAGAGAGAGGCCATTCTGGTGGCCATGTAAGCTCATTCCAAACATCAACTTTAGGAACATCAGCTCCACGTTTACCTTGACCAACAGTCGCAGCACCACCCTTACCAGCAACACTAATTACGTGCCAGTGGTGGAAGAATGTACCACCCTTAGGACCGATTGCACCACGAAGACCGGGTGCAAGGTAACCTGTACGGCCACTTACCCAACCACCACGGTTACCCGCAGCAGCAGCACGCCATAAGTATGAAGCAATAGAAGTATCTGCCCAGATGAACATGTCATAAAGCTGCTCTAGCTTGTAAGCTGGAACATGAGACTCTTTAACAGCGTACTCAAGTGTATATGGAGCATACATCTCTTTTAGCATTTCCATGTATGACTCAAATGAATCATCTTTTGGTAATGCAGAGATGTACTTTTTGTCTACCATAAACTGTAAGTACTTCTTGTTGTCCATCATAACTTCCCAGTTAAACCATTTCTTAACGAATGCTTTGTTTACCTTGTCTTCGTTTAGCATACGGTGTACTAGGTACAAGTAGATAACTGGTTCAGTTCCTGGCCATGACGCGATCCAAAGGTCTGCCATACCAGCAGAGTTAGACATACGTGGATCCATAACAACAAGTTTTGCACCTTTTTTACGTGCATCAGCAATGTGACCTGCTGCTTGTTGGAAGTAGTGACCTGCATCTGCAGCGTGAGACGAGTTCAAGAAGATTAACTTCGAGTTTGCCCAGTCTGGAGAAGTACGGTCATCATTTGCCCACTGGATTGTCGGAGTACGACCACCTGAAGAACAGATGTTTGTATGTGAGTTAAATGCGTCAGTATTAAGTGTCTGCCAGAATTTACCAGTAAAGCCGTTCTCATTTGGACGACCAACGTGGAACATAACAGACTTTTTAGAGAGCTCATCACCAACACGTAGTGTATCACCCATCTTATTACCGATAGTTGTCATCGCTTCATCCCAGGTAGTACGGATCCATTTACCCTCACCACGCTTAGACTCTGGAGCACGCTTAATCGGGAATGCTAGACGATCTGGATCGTACATCTGTGACTGAGTTGCATAACCCTTCGCACAGTTACGTCCACGTGAACCTGGGTGTAATGGGTTACCCATGTACTTTTTAACCGTAAATGTCTTCTTGTCAATCCATGCAGTAAGACCACATGATGCTTCACAGTTCGAACATGCTGTTGGAACAATCGCGAAATCATTAACATAGATACCATCTGGGTTCTCTTCACTCTGAACACCGTGACGGCCAATACCACCACGTTTCCAGTCCTGACCATCAAGCTCTTTAAAGTCATCCCACTGATCTAATGGTGGATAAAACGATAGAGAATCTGGTGTGTTAGTGAACTTACTTTCACTAACTGATTCTGCAATAGCGTCTGTTGTGAAAACGCCTTTTGCAATAGCAGCGCCAGCTACAGTGAACGCAGCGCCTTTTAAAAATGTTCTTCTACTTTCTAAATACATTAAAATCCTCTCTTAACTCATTGGTAATAGCTGAGGAATAATCAGCCATACGTGTTTAACAACCCAAAGACCCACTACTGCAGACAATGCAGCAAGTTTCAATAGATTATTTGAACGGTTAACAATGCTCAATAATACAAGTGCCATAGGTACGATGTAAGCGAATACTTGACCTATCCAGAACATCGTAGCATACTCACCATGTCCCTTAACGAACTCAAGTACTGCAGCTACTTCTTCAGCCTTCATAGGCCCGAAGATCATCTCTGCCATGTACATTGTAAATGATGCGAACGCAGCAAGACCAAGGATGATCGCCATAGAACGAATCGACTCCTCTTTCATCTTAGAACCGGTAACTGCATCATAAAGAATGATTGTTGCTGCACCTGAAAGAAGGGCTGCAAGCATCATCTGTACTGTCTCTGTTGGCATTTGCCAAAGTTCACGTGCTGTACACATAGATAGTAGCGCCGCAGTATAAAGTGTCACTGGGATCGCTAAGATCATTGTCCATAATAGAAGCTTGTCATATGCCTCATCATCTTTCTTGATGAATGAGAAGAATGCAAGAATCGTAATAAGTCCCATAAACGCTGAAGCCATAATAGCTCCAATAGTAATAGGAGATGTCCAGTGTGGGTAGAAAAAGATGTGCCACATTCTGAACGGTTGGTGAAGGTCAGCAAGTGTGAACAGTAAGAAAATACTGATAAACACGATCGAGATCACCGCTACTGGGAAACGTAGTGTTGCTACTGCAGGATCATCACCATGGCGTTTCTGTAGATAGAAAAGCATGAAAATAACACCCGTACCAATACTCTTAGCCCACATGTTCATAGTTACAAACCAAGGCCAAACGATACCAGGAAGGCCAACGTCAAGGGTTACTACTGCGTGTGTCGCAGCTACTGCTTCATGTACCATTAGTGGTGTCCTCCTACTGGCATTTTAGTCGTCAACTTATTGAAAAGTTGGTGACCTTCTACTCTAAACGATGCAAGTGGGTTCAATGTAACGTTACCGCCACCTACATAGTAGTGGTGAGGGTTAGTGCCCTTCTCAGGCTTACGTACTTGAACATCACCATTGTGTTGCATGATGTACTTAGAGATGTTTGAAGTTGGATCTTCAATATCTCCAAAGATGTTTGCTTCAACTGGACATGCTACAACACACGCAGGCATCATTGATGATGCGATACGGTGTGCACAGTATGTACACTTGTCTGCAGTCTGTGTTTCAGGATCGATATAGATCGCGCCATATGGACACGCCATAACACAACCCGCACAACCAATACAACGCTCTTTATCAATGTTAACGATACCGTTTTCGATGTAGTGAAGAGCACTAACCGGACAGATACGCTCACATGGTGCGTTTTCACAGTGGTTACAACGTAGTGGAGTAAACGTACGTTTTGTTTCAGGGAACGTACCTACATCTACATACTTAACACGAAGACGCCATGTAGATAGAGGAACTTCATTCTCTACCTTACAAGCGATCTGACAGCCCTTACAACCCATACATAGGTGCAAGTCAACGAGGAAACCTAATTTCATCCATTCTCCTTGAGTCAGATATTTAAGTGATAGCCCTTATTATGCTAACTTATGCACGTCAAAAGACATGCTTATAATTAGCACAATAGAGCTATACGCTAGGGCGATACTACCTGAGAATGGATTAACTGAAACTAAAAAAAGTCTCTATTTTTGGGAAAAAGTGATAAAAATTTGATAGGTGGGAAAAAACAGCTTTTGTTAAGTTTAAGGACAAATTTTGTCCTATTAAGTCCAGTGAATTACTACTAAGCTGAAGAAATTAAATTAATTATCTCCTAGAAGAGAAGAGGAATTACTCTTCTTCGTCTTCATCCTCTTCTATATAGTCATCTGGGTTCTCTAAACAGTCAAGACCATCCGCATGGTTTTCAACACCTGCACCGAACTCATAAGTCAACTCTCCACCTTCTTTTCCTTGGTTCAAGGTAGCCACTGTCGCACCAAGTAGCAAGACAATAGCCACAGCCTCAACAGCAAACTTATTCAACTTGCAACCCACAATTTTAATCAATGCGATCACACCAAAAGCTATCGCTAAGTAAAGACCAAGTGCCTTATGCTCTAACAACTCTTTTTGTCCATCATCACTCAAAAGTGGATAAGCATCAGGACCGGCTTGTGAACCAGTATACCATGCAGCAATAACACCAATAGCAGCGAAAAGAAGTACTCTTGAAGAGATCTTAGACATCCCCTCACTACGTGTATAAAGGTAAATAAGCCCAAAAACTGAGGCAACTATAGGTAGGACAATCGCAAAATGCGCTGTAGCAGGGTGTAACATCATAATAACTCCTAAATGTATCGTGGAGGTATCATACATAAAAGTTATACTAATGTAAAGGGAAAAAGGGAAAAAGGGAAAAGTCAGACGAAGTTGTCTTTGATGTCAAGCAGAGCGCTTGACTTATTTCATTCTAACACGTACGGATTGTTCGTGTGCTGTTAAGCCTTCGGTGTTGGCGATGAGCGCGCAGGCTTCACCAATCTCATTGATCGCAGCATTTGAAAAGGCGATAATAGAAGACTTTTTCATAAAGTTTTCAACGCCGAGTGGTGAGTAAAACTTCGCCGTTCCGCCCGTTGGTAAGGTGTGGTTAGGACCAGCTACATAGTCACCGATAGCTTCGGGTGTGTTGTGCCCTAAAAAGATGGCACCCGCATGTTTAATACTTGGCAGTAGTTCAAACGGACTGTTCGTAGCCACTTCTAAGTGTTCTGGAGCGATCTCGTTCATAAGCTTCACTGCTTCTTCCATGCTCTCTGTCACTATAATCGCCCCACGCTCTTCGATAGACTTACGTGCGATCTCTTGACGTGGAAGCTTAAGTAACCACGCTTCGATCTCTACTTGAACCTCTTCAGCCAGCTTAAGTGATGGTGTGATCATAATCGATGACGCCATCTCATCGTGTTCTGCTTGGGAAAGAAGATCGATTGCTAAGTGGTTAGCATTGGCACTATCATCAGCTAAGACACCGATTTCACTTGGTCCTGCGATCATATCGATATTGACTTCACCAAAGACCATCTTTTTAGCTGTAGCTACAAAAATGTTTCCTGGACCGGTAATGACATCTACCTTAGGGATAGTCTCTGTTCCATACGCCATCGCCGCAATCGCAGAAGCACCACCTACCTTGTAAACTTCACTCACACCACAAAGGTGACACGCCGCAAGTAAAAGGGCATTAGGCTCATTGTCAGGCGTCGGTGTACAGACGATGATGTTTTCAACACCCGCAACCTGTGCTGGGATGACGTTCATCAAAAGTGACGATGGATAAGCTGCTTTTCCACCAGGGATGTAAAGACCAGCACTATCTACCGCTGTCACTTTCTGACCTAAGATCGTACCATTGGCTTCGGTATCAAACCAAGACTTTGGCAACTGCTTCTCGTGATAGACCTTTATGCGATCATACGCAAGGTGAAGTGCTGACTTAAGTGCAGCGTCCAGTTCATCATAGGCTTTTTTCATCTCAGCTGTGTCGATCTTAAGATCGCTATCATTCACTGGTGTCCAGTTATCAAAATTAGCAATATGTTGTTTTAGTGCGCTGTTTTTGTCTGCTTTAATCTCATTGATGATCCCACCAACGATCCCCGAAACATGTTCTATATCCATCTTACCACGTTCAAGGAGTTCGCTAAAAAGTGCATCAAAATCTGCTGCTGTTGTCTTTGTAAAAATCATTTTATTCTCGTGTAAGGCATTTGCCCTTTATTATTGACGCCATTATAGCAAAAAAGATTTATCCTTATGTGCCTTTCAACACAGAACAATGTTTTGACTTTCATTATAATAGCGCCATGAAAACATTATTACTCCTACTTATCAGCACATGGCTTATGGCGACAGAGGTGACCTTTGAGGTTTTAGGTTCTGGTGGACCAGAGATAGATGGACGCGCGAGTGCCTCTTACTTGGTCTGGATAGATGGTAAAGCTAAAATACTCATCGATACAGGCAGTGGTTCTATGCTCCACTTTGAAGAGAGTGGCGCCAAACTCGGAGACCTTGAGCTTATCGCCCTCACCCACTTACATATAGACCATGTTGTTGATCTTCCTTCGTATGTTAAAGCGGGCTACTTTACACATCGTAGTACTCCTTTACCTATTGTTGGTCCCATTGCTAACGAGTACTTTCCAAGTACCAATGAGTACATCGACATTATGTTTGGTGAAAAAGGAGCCTATCGGTATATGTCCGATGTCCTTACACCACAAAGTGACTCTTTTCAAATCCTGCCAGAGTCAATTGATGCCCCTAAAATCGTAGAAAAACAGTACAAAGACTTTACGCTAACTGTTATCAACGTCAACCATGGCATCATCCCTGCGCTTGCTTTTAGAATAGATATCGGTAAAAAAAGTATCCTTATTTCTGGTGATACCAGTAATTCAAACAAACAGTTAGAAAAACTTGCACAAAATGTCGATCTTTTTGTTGCCCACCACGCCATCGCTGAAGTGCATGGCACCTACGCCAACAACCTCCATATGACACCTTCTATCATTGCCCAGATAGCACATAGTTCTAAGGTCAAGAAGGTCGTCTTGACCCACCGTATGCAACGCACTATAGGTGAAGAAAAAGAGAGCCTTAAGATTATAAATAAACAGTTTAAAGGCCCTGTTATCTTTGCTGAGGATCTATTACGTATTAAACTCTAGCATTTTACTTCATTACTTGAACAATTTTTAGCTCTCTACGATATTTCAGGGAGTATAATTAGTAAAGAAATAAGATTATAAGAGGTCCAAATGCCAAGCTTTCCAAATTTTCCAGATAATTGTAATTCGCTACTGTGTAAACATTTAACACCCGCTATCTTTGAGAAGTTGCGTAACCGAAAAACACCACGAGGTTTCACCCTCATGCAAGCGATTAACTCTGGTATTGTTAACCCTGACAGCTCCATCGGTGTCTATGCCGGTGACAAAGAGTCGTATGAGGTCTTTTCGCCTCTTTTTGATGCGGTTATCAAAGAGTATCATGGATTTGATCATGAAGATATGCACCAAAGTAACCTTGACATCTCCGCACTTCAAGCCACTGACTTAGACCCAAATAATCAATACATTTTATCAACACGTATCCGTGTTGGTCGAAACCTCGATGCCCTACCCCTCGGACCAGGTATCTCTGAACTGCAACGTTTAGATGTTGAGAAGCAGGTTTCCACTGCATTAATGCAGTTGGATGATGACTTAAAAGGAGAATACTACCCACTTGAGGGTATGTCAAAAAAAGTGCAAGAACAACTCATACAAGATCACTTTCTTTTTAAAGAGGGAGATCGATTTTTAGAAGCTGCGGGACTCAACCGTGAGTGGCCAAGTGGACGGGGTATCTTTCATAATGCAGCGAAGAGCTTTTTAGTATGGGTAAACGAAGAGGACCAACTGCGTATTATCTCTATGCAACAAGGTGGCGACATAAAAACAGTCTTTGAGCGTCTTGTTAATGCTATCACAACACTAGAAAAAAGCTTGCACTTCTCCTACACTGAGCATTTAGGCTACATCACCTCTTGTCCAACCAACCTTGGAACTGCCATGCGCGCAAGTGTCCATATAAAACTACCTAAACTCTCACAGAACATGGAACTTTTCAACACCATCACCACTGAGCATCACCTGCAGATCAGAGGGATACATGGTGAGCACTCTGAGAGTGAAGCAGGTATTTTCGACATTAGTAATCGACGTCGTTTAGGAGTAACGGAAGTGGAGTGTGTACAAGATATGCACGATGGGGTAGCAGCACTGATCGCTGCAGAAGAGAAACTCTAAGTTTACTTAGAAGTGTTACTCTCAGTTCTTGGAGAGATTACGGTGTTTCGTGCTTCGATCTTAAGACGTTTGATGTACTCTTTTTTAACAAGCATCAATGCACGGTAAAAGTTCTCCGAGTCCATAGCGCCCATGATAGGCTGAAAAAGAGGATCACCCTTCTCATCTAAAAACCAGATAGCAGGCGTACCCGGTCTCCACATCTCTTTTGGCATATAATCATTTTCATCACTGTACGAGATGATTGTTATAAAGTTACGGTTAAGTTCATTAATGATTTTAGGATCACTCAACGTTGTTCGCTCCAAAATGACACAGTACTTACAGGTATGGCGAGAAGAGATAAAGAGTACTGGTTTTGTCTTAGCAGTTGCCGTAGCTATACCACTTTGATAATCTTTAGCCCAATGGATGGATGAAGCAAAAAGCATTGATGAGAACATCACTACTAATAAAGCAATTTTTTTCATGTCTGTTTCCTTGTTTTGTAGCGCGATTGTACCATCTAGACGGTAACTACTTCGCCGTTTTCTCTAATATCTCTTTAGCAATGCTCTCATAATCTTTATTACTCACATCGATGACGATATCTGCTACTGCTTTATACTGCGGTTCACGTTCATTATAAAGGGTCTGTGCCTTGTCTATGTCTTGAAAAAGTGGACGTTTTTTAAGCTTTTTAGCCGCATTAGGATGATCAATAATGCGCTGATAGATCGTTTTAAAAGGGGCATCTAAAAGTACAATAGTACCGATCTCTTTAAGTTGAGGCACCTTAAAAAAGCCTCCCCCTGTGGAGATAAGCGTATCATTCACACTCACCTGTAACCACTGGGCCACGCGTTGTTCAAGCTCACGGAAGTAAGACTCACCCTCTTGCGCAAAGATCTTCTTGATCCGACGGTTCTCCATACTCTCGATGATATCATCCGTATCCACAGCAACCATCCCACTCTGACGCACGATCTCTCTTGCGACAGAACCTTTACCCACACCCATAAAACCGATTAATACTATGTTGTTTTTCATGGGCGTACTATAGCAGATTTTTACTCATAAAAAGAACCCTTCAAGCTTCTATCCGATAGTATATTTCCTCGTTCCCACGTACAACATGGGAACGAGATATAAGATAACGATCGTTGCTAAAAGAGATTAAAGGGATTTTATGGGACATGAACATCACCATCACGGTGTAGAAGAGATGGGAGACAAACGCTTAGCTTGGGCCATAGGCATCAACATGTTATTAACACTTGCCCAACTTCTTGGCGGTATCATCTCAGGAAGTCTTGCCCTTATCGCCGATGCACTCCATAACTTTAGTGACGCTGCCTCACTCTGGATCGCTTGGATAGCTCGTAAGATCGGTCGTAGAGAAGCTGACAAGACAATGACCTTTGGTTACAAGCGTGCCGAAGTCATTGCCGCACTTATTAACCTTGTCACCTTAGTCATTATTGGTCTTTATCTTATTTACGAAGCGCTTTGGCGTGTTTATGAGCCACAAGTTATAGAGGGTTGGATGGTCGTCATAGTCGCTACTATTGCGCTGGTCATCGACGTTGCAACAGCACTACTCACCTACTCCATGTCTAAAAACAGTATGAACATAAAAGCTGCTTTTTTGCACAATGTCTCTGACGCACTTGCTTCTGTCGGTGTCATCGTCGCGGGTACCCTTATTATTTTGTATCAATGGTATTGGGTTGACACACTGATGACCTTGATCGTTGCAGGTTATGTTCTACTTCAAGCCTTTAACATGCTGCCACAAACCATTCATATCCTTATGGAAGGGGTTCCTGAAAGCCTTGTTGTCGATGATGTTATTAAAACGATAGAAGCGATAGAGGGAGTACAAAACGTCCATCATCTTCATCTCTGGCAGATTGATGAACACCGCAATGCCTTAGAGTCACATATCCTCATTGAACGTATGGATGATGCACAAAAGGTTAAAGAGGCGATTAAGTCTTCACTACATGATGAATATATGATCGTTCATTCTACATTGGAGTTTGAGACAACCCATTGTGGTGTGCCAGACTGCCATTAAGCAACAAGGTTTCTCGCTCCCACCTTGTGTTACTCTCTCTCGTTCCCACGTACAACGTGGGAACGAGAGAGATAGAATTATCCACCCATCATCGACATATCAAAGTCAGGTTTTCGTTTGCAGGTCTCACCATAGTTACGATAAGCAGTGACTAGATTGATCTCAAGTAAAACCATTGAAACAAATAGCGTTAGCGCCCCTACTTTCATTAAGAGAGGCAACCAAAAAGCCAGCGCAAACAGTGCTAACGTCAAAACGAACAGAACAAACTGTACCAACGCCATCTTCTTATGGACCATCTCGCCCATGCTAGGGATACTCATATAGCCCATACCATTAAGATGAAACCAGACTAAAAATGGGATGATCTTGTAGAGCATCCCACTCATCACCGCCATCAAGAAACCACCACCGATGATGACACCTACCGTTGTGATGACCTCATCTTCTATCCACGCTGAACCCAACCAAAGGAGTGTCCCTAAGATCGCCATAACACCACTCAAGCGCCAGTAGTAAACCGTAATGTCAGCAATAGGGCGTTTGCGTTGTGACATTTTTTGGATGATAAGGTAGCCAAAAAGTGCAAATAACACCACTAAGACAGCCTTAGCCATCCAAGCAAAGTCAACGGCTACAAAACTAAGCACTGCCCAGAGTAGAAGTGCCGTAGCAACTAATAAAACTAAGTACTTTTGATAACCTTCGTGAAAAGCAGGCGTGACATAGAACATAGGGATGACTTGAAAAGAGACACCTATGATCAGGACACCTGCAAAACCAAAAATAGCAAGAACAGCATGGATATTCGCAAAGCTAAGATGCGACTCACCCATTACGCCCGTTCCATAAGAGCTTAAAAGGTACATGCCTAAAATAACTGTGACAAAGGCAAAGCCGATGGCAACACGCATCCCTTTTATGGTGGCGGTTAGAAATTCTACTTTGCTAATGGCGATGAGTATAGCGATCAGTAAGATCAAAAACCCTATGCCCAGAGAGAGGGTTGCTATAAAGATGACAACCTTCATACTTTGTAAGAGTCCAATACTCATCAAGACCAGCCCAAGTGAGATGAGAAGGTGCGAGGATGTCGCAACCAAAGAGGCCTTAGGTAGACTAACACCGGCAAGAACAGGCAACATCTGCTGAAGTGCACCTAGCATTACCATGGCAATAAAGCCTATGGTAAACATATGGGTCACGGTAATTGTCTCTAAACTAAAACGACTCATCAAAGCAACCGGCTCAAACATAAAGATAAAAACTGCACCTAACATCGCAAAAAGTGGTGCCGTCAAAAAGAAGCGCACCGGCGCTGAGATAGGTGGCGCTTGGTCGAGGGAGAGTCCTGTAAAGTTCATTACTCTGTGATCATCGCATCCATCATCATGATGAGTTGATCATTCTCTGCACTCATATGCTGCTGTATCATGGTGTAGAGCATCTGCTCCTCTTTCATGTTGTGCTGTTGGAGCATGATCATCATCGTCTCTGTTAAACCAAAGAAACGATCTTTATTATCAGATTCTAATGCTTCACCGATCTCTTGGATCAACGAACGCATTTGAGTATGCTCCATACGCATCATCTGCGTTGGACCCTGTGTCATGCCCGTCTTCTCTTCAAAAGCAGGAAAAAGTACACGCTCTTCCATCTGGAAGTGGTGCTCCATCTCACTCGCCATCTTTTGATAAAGCTCTTGTGTTGCTGCTAAACCTTCACTGTTCGCTTTTTGCTCCATTGCGGCAAAAGTATCATCGCAGTCTCTGTGGTCTTGGGTCATGAATTCTTTAATAATTGGCATTTTTTATCCTTTTTAATTCTTAGGGGATTATAATAGAAGTAAGACAAACTTCATCTTGACGGAGGTCAACAATGACAAATATCTATGATATTTCTAAACCTACACAAGGCGATGAGACCCTAAAAAAGCTCTTTAGTAATGAAAAAGTCCGTATCAGTGCCATCACTTCTAACACCATAGAAAATGGGGGATGGTATGAACAAGAAGAAGATGAGTGGTTTGTACTCCTTGAGGGCGAAGCACTGTTGGAGATCGATGGTGAGATCATCGATATCAAAAGAGGCGACACGATGTTCATCCCAGCTTTTACACTGCACCGTGTCAAAAAGACCTCCGCTACTGCTTTATGGGTGACAGTCCACATCACAACTTAAGAGATCGCTAATCTTGTAACTTTTTGAGTGGAGAGCCTGTTTTATAGGGAACTTTACCGGATGCGACCAGCTTAGAAGTCTCTTTGAGATGGGTCTCTTGATCATCAAAAAAGATATGGGCTTGATACGCTTGTAAGATCTGATCTTTAGAGAGTCCACCTAAGAAAAATGCCTCATCTACACTCACACCCCAGGTACGAAGTGTCTGTACCACACGCTCATGTGCCGGTGAGTTTCGTGCTGTCACGATGGCGATACGTACGGGTGACTCACCCTTTGGAAAGTGCTGTTGCAAAAAGGAGAGTGTCATCAACAACTTCGCAAAAGGTCCCTCTTTCATGGGGGTGTTAACATTGGCTTTTTCATGGGCTAAAAAGGCTTCTAAACCCTTCGTCTTGTAGAGGTGTTCACTCTCTTCAGAGAAGATCACCGCATCCGCATCAAAGGCGATGCGAATCTGTTCTGTCCCCTCTTCTTGTTCTATAGGTGGCGAATAAAGAACGGCTGCTGCGATACCTGAGTCTATGGCAGCTTGAACATCTTCATCTGACTTAGAGAGAAAAAGATCGACGTTGAAGGCGTTAAGATAAGGAGCGAGTGGCGTACCCCCACTGAATGCTGCACGAGAGATATCAAGATCATAATGGGCAATACTATTAAAGACTCTTAGACCTGTGTCAGGCGAGTTCCGTGACATCACGATCACCTCAACTAGCTTCTTACCACTCACTTCATTAAGGTGCAAGAGTGCTTTAACTAAGGCAAAAGCAGTCCCTTTTTTTAAGGCTTTCTTCTCATGTTCAAGTTGATACGCACGATACGCTTCTAAACCCTCAGCCTCAAAAAGATCGTTGGAGTCCTCTAAGTCAAAAAGTGCTCGTGACGAGATACCGATAACCAGAACCTCAGAAAGATCTAAACCCATAACGTCTCCTCTTTTGTAGTGATTATCATATCCTAAAGAGTCTAATAAAAGCATCTCTCTGTTATAATTCTCTCACTAATAATTAGAGGATATATTGATGGCACAGGGTATTTTAGACTTGGTAAAACCAGGCGTTTTAAGCGGTGATGATGTTCAAAAAGTATTTGCAGCAGCAAAAGAGCAAGGTTTTGCACTTCCAGCGGTCAATGTAGTCAGCACTGACTCTATCAACGGTGTTCTAGAAGCGGCTAAAAATGTCAACTCTCCGGTCATCGTACAGTTCTCAAACGGCGGCGGTTACTACTACGCAGGTAAGGGTCTAAGCAACGAAGATGAAAAAGCAGCGATTGCCGGTACCATCTCAGGTGCAATGCACGTTCATATGATGGCTGAACTCTACGGCATCCCAGTTATCTTACACACTGACCATGCAGCACGTAAACTTCTCCCATGGATCGACGCACTTCTTGACGCAGGCGAAGACTTTTACAAGACCCATGGTAAACCACTTTTCAGTTCTCACATGCTTGACCTTTCAGAAGAGCCTATCGAAGAGAACATCGCAACGTGTGCGAAGTACCTTGAGCGTATGGACAAGATTGGTATGACCATTGAGATCGAACTTGGGGTTACCGGTGGCGAAGAAGATGGTGTAGACAACACGGACATCGATAACGCACTTATTTACACACAACCTGAAGAGGTAGCCTACGCTTACGAAGAACTTTCAAAAGTCTCTAAGCGTTTCACCGTTGCCGCGTCATTTGGTAATGTTCATGGTGTTTACAAGCCAGGTAATGTTGTACTAACACCAAGTATCCTAGACAACTCACAAAAGTACATCGCAGAGAAGTTCAACACTGAGAACAAAAAGCCGGTTGACTTCGTCTTCCACGGTGGTT